>CAUWEE010000096.1:0-4542 GCA_963557095.1 uncultured Helicobacter sp.
AAACTACTCTGTATCGGCACAACTGTGGCTCGAACGATCGAATATCTCTATGCCAATCCTCCAAGCCTTGACTGTGATCCCTATCACGGCGACTGTGATCTCTTTCTCCACCCCCAAAACCCCCCACGCAAAATCACAGCCCTACTAACTAACTTTCATCTCCCCAAATCCACGCTCTTAATGCTTGTAAGCTCTCTTGTAGGAAGAGAGAAATGCCTTGAACTCTATGCTGAAGCGATTAAGCAGGGCTATCGCTTCTACTCCTATGGCGATGGGATGCTTATCTTATGAATCATGCTCAAAAACTCAAAGACTATGCCTCACTGCTCCTGCATTGGAACAAAACTCACAACTTAAGCGGTGCAAAGACAGTGCAAGAAGTAGAAGAAAATATCGCTGATTGCCTATACCCCCTTCATTTTATCTCTGCATTTAAAAGCGCAATTGACATCGGATCAGGAGCAGGATTTCCTGCCATTCCTTTGGCAATACAAAATCCTCAGAGTCTTTTTTTTCTCACAGAGCCACGAAAGAAGCGTGCAAGCTTTTTGCAAATGCTAAAAATTGAACTCGAACTTGAAAATATTGAACTTTTTCCCTGCATCCTTCAAGAAGCTCCAATCCCTCAAAAAGTCGATCTCATCACCTCAAGAGCTGTAGCTCCAACACCCCTTCTTATCCAAATCTCCCAAGCATTTTTATTAGATGGTGGAGCATTTTTATTCTATAAATGATCAAAACTCTTAGAAGAAGGTGAAAAGATTGGAGATAATGAGATCTTTACTTCACCCAAAAGTCGGATTTATTTTTATCGGAGAAAGATATGAAAATACTCTTCATCTTAGGCCTTATTGCCCTTATTCTTTGGTTCTTTTTTTTCAAAAAACGCCCACAATCTAAGGATTCAAATCAAAGCACAGCAATGGTAGAGTGCAAACAATGCAAGACTTTTATCTCTCAAGATGAGGCTATTCTCTCCAATGGCGCTTATTTTTGCTCCAAAACTTGCTTGCTCAAAGGATAGAGATGAAAATCTTTGGACATCCTCACATCCCCTCCCCTGCCTTTACAAAGATTTCAAATATTGAAGAGATCGACAAGGTGCTGGCAAACTCTATACCTTGGTGGCCTTGCGAATCTGATGAGGATTTTAGCCTTGCTAAATTTTGTCAAGAGCAGCAAGTTGCCTATGCTGTGAAAATTCACGACCTTATCCAGCTTTTGCTCTATACAAACCTTGATGCAAAATACCTCATTGCCCCAAAACAAAAGGCTTCAGAGTTTCAACAAATCCTCAAGGAGTATCTACTAGATAAACATCTACTGTGACTCATCAACAATGAAGATGAAATCCCCCCACTCGCACTCCAAAACATCGATGGAGCAATCTTTAAACACCATCTCACTTAATCAAAAAGCATCAAACAAAATAAAGCACAAAGGCTATGCCTTAGCTATTTTTTAAGGCATAATTAGCCCTTTATTTTACTTAAAAGGCTATCTGATGGAAGGAAGACTCTTTACTTTTGCAAGTTTAATCAATCCAAATCACGATTTCATCATCGGGTTTTATACAATCTTAGTTGCAATCCTTATCCTTATCGTTGCTAAGCTTGCGACAAACAATCTAAAAATCATCCCTCAAGGCTTACAAAATGTCTATGAATGGCTTATTGAAGGGATCTTAAATGTTGCAAGCGATGTTGTCAGTCGTGAAGTAGCAATCAAATATCTCCCCCTCACTGCAACTATTGCACTTTTTGTATTCTTTTCCAATGCTATTGGGATCATCCCTGGATTTGAATCCCCTACCTCAAGCTGGAGCTTTACTCTCGTTTTAGCTCTTGTTGTCTTTGTCTATTATCACTATGAAGGCATCAAAGCCAAAGGCTTCTTTCGCTATTTTGCCCACTTTATGGGACCTGTCCCACTCTTAGCTCCTCTGATGCTTCCTGTGGAGATCATCTCACACTTTTCAAGAATCATCTCGCTTTCTTTCCGTCTTTTTGGAAACATCAAGGGTGATGATATGTTCTTGCTTGTGATGCTTATGCTTGCTCCTTGGCTTGCACCACTTCCTGCCTTTGCCATCCTGACTTTAATGGCTTTTTTGCAAGCTTTTGTTTTTATGATTCTCACCTATGTTTATATTGCTGGAGCGATTATGGAAGAAGAGCATTAATCTGCTCTTTCAAATCCTTTAAGCTCTTAAGTCGAATATCTGCTTTTGCAAGATAAACTTCCCTCCTCTGCAAAAAAAGCTCTTTTGCCTTAGCTTCATTGCCAAACAAAGGGCGTTTGGATCTCTCATCCTCATTCATTCTTTGCAAGATTTCTTCAAACTCCAAATCCAAAAAAATAACCTTGCCCAAAGCATTGACTTCCTGATAATATCCAAAGCCCCCTCCACAATCAATAATATGCACAGCCTCTAATTGCTTGATTGCTGCAAAGATTCTGCTCTCTTGAGCACGGAAAAACTCTTCTCCAAAATGGGAAAAAATATCTGAAATTGACATTTGTAGCTGCTCAGAGATAGCTAAATCTGTGGAAAAAACAGGGAGCAAAAGTTCCCTTGAAAGATTTGAAGCAAGACTACTCTTCCCGCTCCCCATAAAGCCTATGAGTATCAAATGCTTCATTGCAAAGTAATGACATATCCTTCACTATTTTGCTCTAAGTCATAGACATACTGTAAAACAATCTCAAAAGAAACACGATAAAACTTTTTGTGCGTCTCTACTGAAATTGCTTGAAAAAAACGCCTTTTGAGATCTATAGTTTGATTAATTGTCTTCTTATCTCGTTCAAAATCAACAATAATCCTAAAGGGCTTAGGCAGAACAAAAATTTGCTTCATTTTATAAACAGAATTGATATGGATCGTCTTTCCAATAATCTTGAAATCAAAATCTTGAATGCCATAGACTAGGGGCTTTTTCAACTCTTCTTCATCAATATTCTTGATCTGAGAGATACTGATTGGATAATGCCAATCAATCCCTTCATCTACCTTAAGCGTTTCTGTAGCAATACTTCCATCAAGTTTTTGATAAACAAACTTAATCTCTTTTAAGATTCTACTTGTTGTAGGCAGGGTAAATTCAATATTCTTAAGCGGTTTGCTAATCTCTCCCTCTACACTCTGTGGGCTTGTTTTGGGAGCGATCTTAAACTCAAAGGGATCTTCCCTACCAAACAACAACAAACTTGCAAATAAAAGTATTTTTTTCATCTCTATTCCTCGCTCCCGCTTGGCTCTAAGCCCTTTAACTCAAAGATAATCTTTTGAAGATCAACATTTTCATCTTGCAATTGCAAAACTTGCGACTCTAGCTCAAGCTTTTCTTCTCTAAGCTTTGAGAGCACAGTCCAAGAATTGCTGCCAAATAAAAGGACAAACAGATAAAGACCCAAGCCCAAAGCACCCAAAGCAATCCAGATTCGATATCTATTCTTTCTCCCTCTTTCAAGCTCTAAAGTCTCATCAAAGCAATGCTCCAATAATTCTCGTTCTTGCATTATCTAAACAATTTCCAGCCCAAATACTCTCCACCTTGGAGCTCTTTTTCAATTTCAAGCAAGCGATTATACTTCGCCATCCTTTCACTCCGCGCAGTTGAACCCGTTTTGATCTCCCCACAATTAAGCGCCACAGCAAAATCAGCAATGAAACTATCCTCACTCTCTCCACTTCGATGACTCATCACGCAAGCATAGCGATTCCTCTGGGCCAAACGGATAGCCTGCATACTCTCTGAAACAGAGCCAATTTGATTGGGTTTAATTAAAATTGCATTGGCAATCTTTTTTTCAATCCCCTCTTGCAAGATCTTTGCATTGGTTACAAACAAATCATCTCCCACAAGCTGGATTTTCTCTCCAAGTCTTGCAGTCAAAGTTTTCCACCCCTCCCAATCATCCTCACTCAAGCCATCTTCAATTGAGACAATAGGATACTTGCTCACAAGATTCTCATAATACTCCACAAGCTCTTCAGAGCTCAATCTTTTATTTTCACCCTCAAGAACATACATCCCATCATCTTGCACAAGTTCGCTGCTTGCCACATCAAGGGCGATAGCAATCTCTTCTCCAGGTTTATAACCAGCAAGCTCAATAGCCTTTAAAATCACCTCAATTGGCTCTTGATTGTTTTTAAGATTGGGTGCAAAGCCCCCTTCATCTCCAATAGCTGTGATCTCTCCCCTCTGAGCCAAAAGTTTTTTGAGATGCTGATACACTTCAGCAGAAGCCCTAAGCCCTCTTGAAAAAGTCTCAAAACCCAAAGGCATAATCATATATTCTTGAAAATCCACCGTGTTATCCGCATGGCTTCCACCATTGATAATATTGAGCATCGGAGCAGGCAAAACACAAGCATTTGCCCCACCCAAATAACGATAAAGCGGAAGATTCAAAGACTTTGCACTGGCTCTTGCATAAGCCATACTCACACCCAAAACCGCATTAGCCCCCAAAGCAGAATAATTATGCGTTCCATCCATTTGAAGCATCACAGAATCAAGCTTTGCCTGCTCA
>CAUWEE010000097.1:0-4534 GCA_963557095.1 uncultured Helicobacter sp.
AAGATTTTACTGCACTTTCTGTAAATCCACCTGCTTCTGTAACGCCTAAATGAAAGGGGTAGGGGATATCTTCTTGAGCCAACAAGCGATAAGCTTGCATTGTGCGTATCACATCACTTGCTTTGAGAGAAACTTTGATTTGATCAAATCCAAAGTCTTCCAAAAGCTTAATATTATACAAAGCGGATTGCACCATAGCCTCTGGCGTTGCTCCATAGCGCTCTTCAAATTGTTTTTCCAAGCTTCCAGAATTAACGCCAATCCTAATGGGAATCTGTCTTTGCTGACAGGCCTCTACAACAGCCTTGATACGATCTTTATTTCCAATATTCCCAGGATTGATGCGAATGGCATCCACACTTTCTGCAGCAATTAGTGCAAGCCTATAGCGAAAATGAATGTCAGCAACAATGGGAAGAGGAGAGATTGCTTTGAGATCCTTAAGTGCCTGTGCATCTTTTTCATCACTTACTGCAACGCGGACGATTTGGCATCCTGCAAGAGCTAAGCGATCAATTTGAGCTTTTGTTGCCTCAATATCACAAGTTTTGCTAAAAGTCATACTTTGAATCGCGATTGGATGATCGCCACCAATAGGAACATTTCCTATGTGGATTGTTTTGGTTTTACGCCTATGAGTTGTCTGCATTTGGAAATCTTTAAATTTTTTGGCTTGGATTTTAGCACATCGCGCGCTAAGATTTTGGCTTTGAAATTCCAAATTGAAGAAGGAAATAAAGGTGAAAATTTTGGTGAGTGCATTAGAGATGAGTTCAAATCTTCACTTGATTGAGCTTTCTAAATACATGAAAGATGTAGAGTGGCTTGGGATTTATGAATTTGAAAACCAGAGAGGCTCTTATACACCCAAGGATTTTTCAGTGATGGGCTTTGGTGATGTTTTGAAGAAAATCTTTTTTTTCAAAAGGGTTTTTAAAGAGATGTTGCAATTAGCTAAAGAGGCAGATCAGATCTTGCTTATTGATTCTTCAAGTTTCCATATCCCTTTAGCCAAGGCGATTAAAAAGACTTATCCTTCTAAAAAGATTTCTTATTATATCCTGCCTCAAGTTTGGGCTTGGAAATCTTGGAGAGTGGGGGCAATCAAAGAATATTTTGATGAACTCTATGGCATTTTACCCTTTGAAATTGAGCTTTATGGAGGTAGGGCAAACTATATTGGACATCCACTTTTGGATGAGATTCCAAAGTATAAAGAAGGATTGAGCACAAAGGGGAGTTTGGTATTTATGCCTGGAAGTAGAAGAGGGGAAATTCAGCGAGTTTTTCCTATATTTTGTGATCTTGCACAGCGTTTTGAGGGAGAAAAATGCGTCTTGGTTGTGCCTGAATTTTTTAAAAGCTTAGACTTAGAAGAGCTTTATGGAAAGCAGATTGGAAGTTTTGAACTTTGTTTTGATGCTAATCAAGCTTTGTATGAGGCAAAATTTGCCTTTATTTGCAGCGGGACAGCAACTCTTCAAGCTACTCTGATTGGGACTCCTTTTGTTTTGTGCTACAAGGCAAGAGCGCTTGATGTGTGGATTGCTAGACGCTTTGTGAAGCTTAGTCATATTGGTTTGGCAAATCTTTTGTCTATTAAAAGCGGAGGGGGAGAAATTCATCAGGAGCTGATTCAAGAAAAATGCACAATAGACAATCTACTAAGAGCTTATGAGATGATGGATAGAGAGCTTTTTTTTGAGGAAGCTAGAAGGATTAAGAGATATCTTGGTTTTGGGAGTAGCCAGAGGCTTGCAAAAGCATTAATAGAATAGTTTTTTGTTATGATTAAGCTTTTAATCCCTAATATGAGGCGGCAAAAGAATGAGTAAAGAAACAATGACAAGTTACGGTTATGAGCGTCTATGTGAGGAACTTAAAAAACTCAAGGAGATTGAGCGCCCTAATATCATCAAAGAAATTGACATTGCGCGATCTTATGGAGATCTAAAGGAGAATGCAGAATATCACGCAGCTAAAGACAAGCAGCTTTTTATTGAGGCAAGAATTGCGGAGTTGAGTGAGATGCTAGCAAATGCTCAGGTGATTGATCCTAGCACCCTTGCTCATGATAGAGTGAGTTTTGGAAGCACGGTAAAGATTTTAAATCTTGCTAGCAATAAAGAAATGACTTATACTATTGTTGGAGGATTTGAGAGTGATCCTAATTTAGGATTGATCTCTATTGGATCTCCAATTGCCAAAAGCTTATTGGGCAAAGAAGAAGGAGATGAAGTGAGTATTGTTTTACCTAGTGGAGAGAGTGATTTTGAAATTTTAGAGATTAGCTATAAGCCCATTAGTTTTGGAAAATAAGATGAAGCTTAAAATTAAAAAGATTGATCAAAATTCAGTGATCCCAAAGTATCAGACTGCTGGTGCTGCAGGATTTGATTTGCATAGCGTTGAGGAAAAGGTCATTGCTCCAAAGGAATGGAAGCTTATTCGTAGCGGTCTTGCTTTTGAAATTCCTTTTGGATATGAGCTTCAGATTCGTCCAAGAAGTGGGCTAGCACTCAAAAATGGAATCAGTGTCTTAAATTCTCCTGGAACCATTGATAGCGATTATCGTGGAGAAGTTGGAGTTATTTTGATCAATCATTCAGAGAATGAATTTAGAGTTTGCGTAGGAGATCGTATCGCACAGGGGGTGATTGCGCGTGTTGATCAAGTGAAGTTTGAAGAAGTTGATGAACTTTCTAGCACTCCAAGAGGGGAGGGAGGATTTGGAAGCAGTGGGATACATCATCATAAGGAAGAGAAATGAGCATTAAAGATAATCTAAAGCAGATTCAAGAAGAATTTGGAAATGAAAGGATGTTTGAGCGCGCCTTTAAGTTTGAGGTGTTTTTTAAGAAAAATAAAATTTGGATTTTGAGTATTTTTGCAGGAGCTCTGATTTGGGGAATTACTTATCAGCTCAGAAATTATTTTAAAGAGCAAAATGCTCTAGAAGCCACAGCAATTTTTGATGAAATTAAAAAAAATGGAAGCAATGAAGATTTGTTGAATCGTCTAAAAAATAAAAGCGATGCTTTATATGAGCTTGTTGTCTTTTCTGAAGCAATTAAAAAGCAAAATAAAACAGAGTTACAAAAAATACAAGAATCCAAAAATCCTTTTATTTCACAATATGCTCATTATGAGTATTCATCACTTATGCAAAATTTTGATCAAAGAGATTATGGTGATTTTAAAGATCTGGTTTTGTTGGAAGAGGGATATCTGCTTATCTTGAGGGGAAAATATCAATTAGCTTTAGAAAAATTGAACGAAATTGCCCCCACTTCAGAGCTTAAAGACTTGGCATTAAGGATTGGGCATTATGGAATCGCTTTTTAGATTTTTTGTAATAAAAGGTTTGTTTTTTTTTATTTTTTTTGGTTGTGGCTCAAAAGAATATTTTAAACCCGAGCACATTGATGGCAAAAGAGCTTTTGATGGGGAGCTACCCTCAAAGATTGTTGATGCTTCAAAATATGGAGCTACACTCAAAAATAGAAAAGTTCTCACAGAAGATAATTTAGATTTTTCTTTGCAAAAAGATGAAAGTTTTGTTGGCTATAGTGCAGAGAACTATATTGCAAGTAAGCATTGCAATACGGTTTTAATTTATAAGCAAGATACTTTGAGAGCAAGTTTTGAACTTCCTTCTTGTCCCTTGAGCGCAACAATTAAGGGTGAAAAGATTGCTATTGTTGGCAATGATAATACGATTTATCTCTATGACATTTCCTCTCAAAAAGAACTTTTTTCAAAAAAATCAAATGCAGTAACAACGGTTAATTCAACAATTCAAGCCCCCATTTTTTTTGATGGCTATATTTTTTATCCCATGCTTGATGGAAGTGTCTTGGTTGTCAGTGAAAAAACATTTGAAGTGGAGCGAAGCATTATTATTGATTCTGCACCTTTTTTTAATAATGTGATCTATCTAAAACTCCAAAAGGATTTGCTAATTGCAGCAACATCTAAAAGAGTGCTAAGCATTGATCAGGGAAAGACTTATACATATGAAGATGAAGTCAAAGATATTCAAGTTTATAAGAGTAAGATTTATATCTCCACTCTTGATGGACAAATCAAAGAGCTTGATTCTATGCTCAACCTCCAAAGAAAACTTAAATTTCAGTTTGCCTCACTTCCACTTTTAAAGATTATTCAAGACAAAATTTATAGCATTGAAGATGGTTCTGGTTTTTTGATCGAAGTAGATTTGAAGACTTTTGCCCCATTGATCTATGAGCTTAAACTTTCAAGAGGAGAGAATATTTTTTCTCAGAAAAGTAGGATTTATTACAAGGATAGATTTTTGGAATTTTCAAAATGATTTTGTGTGATATTGGCAATACTTATTTTCATTTTTATTGCAAAGGTCGGGTTTGGAGAGAAAGCCCTAAGACATTGAGCTCTAAAGATGGAGAGATATTTTATATTAGTGTTAATCCCAATTATGAAAAGCTCCTACTAGAAAAACAAAGAGAATGCATAAATCTTGCTCCATTTTTTAGCTTGGATACAGCCTATGTCG
>CAUWEE010000098.1:0-4519 GCA_963557095.1 uncultured Helicobacter sp.
AGAGCTTCTCAAGCCATTTCCCACTTTCTCTACAGAAGAAAATTTGATATTAAGATCTGAAAGCGCTTGTGTTTATGTTGCAAGCTTATTGCAAGCCCTATAACTTCCCCCTCCCATAAATCTCTCCAATACCCCATCTTCTGGCCTCAAAGTCAATTCAAAGACAGACCTAAGCCCCTCACAATCAACCACATAGACAAATAATCTAATTAAGATGATAAACGATGGGGACTTTGATTCTTACTCTTTTTGGAGGTAGGGGAAAATCCTTTGAAGCTCGGCTTAAAGCCTTAAGTGCGCTTTTATTTAGGATATCGCCCGCATTGCTTTTGATGATTTTAAGCCCATGGAATTTTCCATCAACTTCTAAAATAAATTCAAGCACAACTTCTCCTTGCATTCTTCGCATTCTTGCCATTCTTGGATAGCTGTTGTAGTTTGAAATCGCATGATGCACTCGAGATAGAAATTCATCGCTAAGCCCCTCATTATAAGCCAAAGCCTCAAATTCAGCTCCCTCTTGAATAGTCTCATTTTTGCTCTTAGTCTCCAAAGCAACATCCTCAATCTTTTCTTCCTGCTTGATCTCTTTATCTTCCTCTTGGATAGGCTCTAACGGAGAAACTGGATTGTCAGCCCTAAGAAACTCTGGGGGCATGGGCTTTGGGCGATGATATTTTTTGCGCTTGCGTTTTGGAGGAGAAGGGCTAGGCTCAACCCTTGATACCTGTTGATTGCTTGCAAGCCTCAAAGAGATTTTATGGGTTCCATTTTTCTCCAAACTAGATGGAGAGTTAGCAAAGATATCTGAGATGAATAGGGTCCCCAAAAGGTAGAAAGCAGATGCACTACAAAAACCAATGGCACTAGGCTCTTTAATCTTTTTGTGTAGAAATTGCAAAATTTTCATGCTGTCTTTCTTTTAAAAGATTAAGAATCTGGACAAAGACTTCAAACTTTGATTCTTTATCACTTTTGAGCTCGATCAATGTTTTTGGAGGAATATGGGCAAGAGCTTGTCCAAGAAGCTCAAGGCTAAGCTCTTGATCATCCAAAAAAATACGATTGGAAGCATTCACAACAATTAGGCGTTTTTCCTCCTCTTTTGGAGCTTCAGAGGAATTTGCCTTGGGGATCTCAACCTGAATCTTTCCCTGAGCAATAAAAGTAGAAACACTCAAAACAATTGCTAGAAGCACAAGCATAATGTCAATAAAGGGAACGATATTTAAGCCATCTGCTTTTCTAATTTTCATACTCTGTCTTGTAACGGTTAATTAAAAGATCAATTTTTCGAAGCAATGCATTATAAACAATCAAAACAGGAATTGCCACAAGTAAGCCAACTCCTGTGGCCTCCAAAGCCAAAGACAAATCTGCCATAATCTTCTTTGCATCAATTCCGCTTCCCTCACTCATTCCATAAAAAGTAACAATAATCCCACCCACAGTTCCCAAAAGACCGACATAGGGAGCATTGGAATAGATAATATAAAGCGTTGTCATATGTTTAGTCAGAGTTTCTTCAAGCTCAAGCAAAGATTTAAATTGATCTAGCCGAATTCTTGAAAAAAATATCATCCGCTCAATGCTTAGCCACAATCCAATAAAACCCATCAATCCAAGGATTCCAAAAATCATATAATCAAGATAGATACGCAAAAATTCCATATTTGCCCATTCCTAACAAAACGATAAATTATTGCTTAATTATAACATTATGAGAATAATTATCATAATTTTGTAGAAACTCATCACCTTTAGCACTTTTCTAGAGCTAAATAGCTCATCTAAAATGGCTCTTAGATAGGATGTTAGGCTAGCTTTTTCTCCATTTGAATAAAATTTAGAGACATTCAAGGAGAGAGAAGGGGGGATGCAAAGATTGTTAAAAACTATACCTCCCCCCAAAGTTAAACTGAATATGACTTCTGCTTTTATCTGCAAAGCTTTTCTCAACATCAACATAAACTCTGACTTTCTCTGTAAGTTCTAAGTTTGCTCCTAGATTCAATAAGCCTCTTCCACTTGAATTTAAACTTTCTAGGATAGAAGAATGATTTGTCCTAAAAGAATAGATTTTTCCCTCTTGTGTAAAAACAGCATCATATTCATAAAACAAGCCTAGATATAAAAAAGCCTGTTGTGTCTTCATCCCAAACTTCTTGCCCACACTTGCTCCTAATCTTGTCCTAAGAGTAAGACTTGCCTCTTGTGAGACTTCTAAGGTATTGATCCCCTGTCTTGCTAAAAGTTGAGCCTTAAAAGAAGTAGCACTAAGATAGCCTAAGCCAAGTTCAAGTTGAGGATCAAGATAGAAATCTTTCTTTTCTCCAAAGAGATAACGATATCCCACTTCATCAGAGAGAATAAAACCAAAATTGCCTAAGCTATTTCTTTTTGTCTCTAAATTTAAGTTTGAACTGATATGGTTTAGCTTGAAGACTTTATCGTTATACCAACCTAGATCTGAAAAGAAAGAGTGATAAACTCAAAGCTCAATTGCATGAGATTGAATTGAATCAATACTAATCCTATCTGTGCCTCCAATAATATTCTCTCCTCTAAAACCAGTGAGGCTCTTTCCAGAAGAATGAGAATAAGCAAGAGCAAGTCCAAGATAAGACTTTGCATTCTTATAAGCAAAGCTATAGTCATAACCTGCTTGAAGAGTAAGGTAATCACTAGAGACATTTAAGCCTTGAGTAGAATTCAAAGATCCAAAGAAGATCCTACCCCATCCCCCTTGAGTATAAGGATTATCTCTTAGCTCTCCCATTCTCTTATTGAGTGAATTAAAGTTTGCAGTAAAAAAATCATAATTTAGATTCAAAACAGAAGCAGAAGCTCTTTGGGTCGCAGGATCAAAGCTTGGACTAAGTCCTGCTAAGAAATAAGTTGTGTAAGTCCAACTACTTCCTCCTGCACTAGATCCGCTACTGCTTACTGTAGCTGCACCACCGACTCCACCATTGGTTCCCATACTGCCAGATCCTGCAGTTGCATTTACCTTCCCATACTCATCTGTTGAGACTGCAACAAGTCTAGAGTTTAGCTTCTCTCCTCCATCAATCCCTCCTTCTGCTTTGAAACTCATCCCTATCTGTCTTCACTGTAGCAAGAGCAACATTAGCTGAAACCTCTGTGCCTCCATTCTGTGAATATGTAATCTTTGAAGATCCATTCAAGTTAGAAAAGATGAGAAGCGAATGCTCTCCTTTTTCTCCAGAATGAATAATGATGCGATCAGAATAGGTGTGGCCATAGTTGCTAGCAGTGGAAGTGCTGCCCATAGAAACTACAGAAGGAGAAGCACTGCTTGGAATACTCAAAGAGCTACTAGGAGACATTGTTGCCCTAGCAGTTCTTTGAGTAGCAATGTTGCTTTGAGCTAAGGTAGCTTTTGAATGATTATCAGTGCTTGAAGTATCACCTACACTTCTTGAAGCATAAAGCTCTTCATCAAAAAAGATTTTAAATATAGCTCCCTCCTAGAAGGCCTGTTGCTTCTCCTGAATTTGCACTACTATTCTTTGAGCCAATTTCAAGTAGTCTAAAGTGAATCGTAGAGTTTGAACCTCTATTGAATGTAGAACTTGAAACTCCACCCAATGAAGCTAAACTCTGATGATTGTAAGAGAGATCAATAAGTGTCAATCGAGGAGAGCTAGTTTTAAGAGTGGTGATGATGTTTTTATTTCCCTCAAAACTCATATCTCCTTTAAGAATAACTGTGCTCTTTGCCTTTCCTTTGGTGATGAAGTCTCCACCTACAAAAGCTTTATCCCCAAAAGTTAAAGTGGCATCAAGGGAGTGAGTGGGAGTAGTTGTGTGTGTGGGGGGTAGAGACTTGAGCACTTGAAGAGCTTGCGATAGTAGAAAGTGCTGCTTGGATGCTGTTGAAATCATATATTTCCCCGATCTCTACTGATCCTGTAATCCCTCCTGCAAACTTCCCTTCAAAGAGATTCTCTCCCTTACTTCGATCAGGCCCTTCAAAGACTTTAAGATTTGCTTTGAGAGAGACATTTCTTCCATTTTCATGGGTGGAGGCTAGATCAAGTTGCATTGTTCTTTTGTGTTGTGGCTTGCCAGTGAGACTTTCTGGTCCAAGGGAAATACTTAAAGTCCCCTCCCCACTTCCATTTTTTGGTTTGATCATCAAGCCTTTGTCTGTTGTTTTAAGTTGAAGCACAGGATTTCTGTTTTCTGTAGTATCTCCCCCCATCAGAAATAAATAGCCTAAATGGGAAAATCTAGGTCCTATGCTTACAGCCTGTTGTCCATTGGTAAAAATAAGAGAAAAATCCTGATTGACATTGAAAGGAGAAGAAATGCTCCCCTCATTAAATTTGGCTTGATAAAAACCCTGACGATCTTCGATTTTAACAAGCTTATCGTTATTCAAATTAAAATTTGTATCCGCAACCCCATTTGTCCCATAACAAATTTCTATTCCATTGATTGTGTATTCAGCCCTTGCTTCTTGGATACTTAGGCATAGAGCCAAAGAGCTTGC
>CAUWEE010000099.1:0-4518 GCA_963557095.1 uncultured Helicobacter sp.
GTGATATTAAAGGCAATTGCTAAACCCAAGATGATGAGGAAAATCCCTGAAAAGATTTCAATTTTTCTTAGATGTGGGGAGAGGGATTTGAAAAATTTTAAGCTTTTTCCAATGAAAAGAGAGCTAAACAAAAAGGGAACTGCTAATCCAGAGCAATAAGAAATCATAAGGAGAAGCGAATGTCCTTTATTTGCAAGGGAGAGGGTGAGAATGCTAGCAAGAATTGGACCAACACAAGGACTCCAACCTAATGAAAAGCTTAAGCCAAGCAAAAATGGCGCAAAAAATGACTTTCCCTTAAAGTCAAGGCGTTTGCTCTGATAGAGCAGATGAATTTTAAAGATTCCCATGAAGTGAAGACCAAATAAACAGATCGTTCCTCCTGCGACATAGCGTGCAAATGGATGTCCAAAAATCGCCCCCAATGTGCTGTTTAAAAATAATGTAAGCAAAATAAAAATAAGAGAAAAACCTAGGACAAATAAGAGACAAGAAGAAGCGATTTGATAGAGATGCTTGGCGTCATTCTGTTTTAGCTCTTCGATGGAAAGTCCAGATATGTAAGAGAAATAAGCAGGAAGCAATGGCAAAATACAGGGGCTAAGAAAGGTGAGAATTCCTGCTAAAAAGCTTGCAAAAAAAGGAGTGCTTTTAAATAAGGCTAAAAAGGCGCTTTCATCCATTCTTTTAATCCTTTTTTTGTTTGTATTTTTATATTAAAAAATTGGAAAATTATACTTAAATCATCAAAAAACAAATCAATCAAGCCTGTTTTGTGAGGATGTAAGCTCATTTTAAGAGGCAGAGTTGTTATATAATGAAATTCGTAAAAAATAAAATCGACAAGATGCAAAGTGTGTTGCTGCATTTGATTTATTTCACAGAGAATTTAGGAATTACAACTATGTCAGAAAAAAAAACTTTTTTTAAACTAGGATTGAAAGATTCGGTTTTAAGGGGGATTGAAAATATGGGCTTTGTAAGCCCTAGCCCAATTCAGGAGCAATCTATTCCTATTGCACTTGAAGGATTTGATTTGATTGCTCAGGCCCAAACAGGGACAGGCAAAACTGCAGCTTTTGCTATTCCTATTCTCAATCAGCTTGAGAAGAATGGAGAAATTGAAGCTTTGGTGATCACGCCAACACGAGAGTTGGCTATGCAGATTAGTGATGAGGTTTTTAAGCTTGGTAAATTTTTGCGTATCAAGACAGTTTGCGTTTATGGAGGGCAATCAATTAGGCGTCAATGTGAATTGTTGCAAAATAACCCTCAAGTTTTAGTCGCAACTCCTGGTCGCTTACTTGATCATCTCAAAAATGACAGAATCCCAAATTTTGCTCCAAAAATTGTCGTTCTTGATGAAAGCGATGAAATGCTTGATATGGGATTTTTGGATGATGTAGAAGAGATTTTTTCTTATCTTCCAACTCATCGTCAAACTTTGCTTTTTTCTGCGACAATGCCTGAGCAGATCAAAAGACTTGCACAGAAGATTCTTCACTCACCCAAACAGGTAAAAATTACCCCAAGGAATGTAACAAATACAGATATTACACAAAAATGTTATGTCGTCAATGAGGGGCATCGTGATGAGGGCATTATTCGCTTAATGGATGTTTTCTCTCCTACAAAAAGCATTATTTTTACCAGCACAAAAAGAGAGGCCGATGCTTTGGCTAGTCGTTTATCTCGAGCGCGTTATAGGGCAGGTGCATTGCACGGGGATATGGATCAGCGGGCAAGGATGGATTCTATCCGTGCTTTCAAGAGTGGAAAGATTCAGATCTTGGTTGCGACTGATGTGGCTGCACGAGGGCTTGATATAAGCGATGTAAGTCATGTCTTTAATTATCATATTCCACTCAATCCAGAAAGCTATGTTCATCGAATTGGACGCACGGGTAGGGCAGGTAAGAAGGGAATGGCAATCACGCTGATTACCCCTCTAGAATTTAAAGAGCTTAAAAAAATCCAAGATGAAGTTAGGCATTCATTAGATATTGAGGAGCTCCCAGTTTATGAGGAAAGTCACAATGATTTTGCTAAAAAAGTTTTAAGAACAAAAATCTTAGATGAAGCAATGGGGATTTATCAGGAGTTGATTGATAAAAGTGATGAAATTAATGTGATTTTAAAGCTTATTTCTTATGTCCTAAATCAGGGAGGCAAAGATAGAATCGGTCCATCTCAAAGAGAGATTGATCAGATTAAAAATCAAGAAAGGAAAAATCCTAGAAGAGATTTTCATCAAAGAAACAGGAATCATTCTAGAAATTCGAACTTTAACCGACAATCAAGAAGAAGATCTTTTTAGGTCTTTTTCTTTAGTGTTTCGCTTTGTATCATTCTCAAAAACTTAAAATTGTATAAATAAGATTCTTCTCCTTTAAAACTTAAGAATGTTACTTTTTTTCCAAAAAAGTATGGATTCATTTTACTTTTGTTTAATTTTTGTTTATTTTCAAGAGATTTTCATAATTATTCGAAAAATGGGAATTATAATTTATTCGATCGCCTCTTTTTAGGAGCGATACAGCAAATTTAGGAGATTAAATGGCGGAAAAAAAGACTCTCGCAGTGTTTTATGGCGTGCTTTTGTTTCTCGTAGTTTGTGTCTTGGTTGAAGGAGCTTATACTTTTTATAATGCAAAGGGATTTTCATACTTTAGCAATGATTCATTAGCGTGCAATAATTGTCACATTATGAATGAAGTGTATGCAGATTATATGAGCGGTCCTCATAGCAAAGAAATCGATGGAAAGCCAAGAGCGACTTGTGCGGAGTGTCATCTTCCTCATAGTTTTATTTCTAAATGGATTGCAAAAGCTCAAAGTGGTTTGTCACACGCTTATGCTTTTACCTTTAAGCTTGAGGACTTGCCAATGAATTTGACTGCAACAAAAAAGAGCAAAGAGATTATTCAGCAAACTTGCATCCAATGTCATGCACAGATTGCAGAAAATGCAGTCAATGCGACAACAATTCCGCAGCATCAGGGTAAAGATGCTTTGAGTTGCGTTTCGTGTCATCAAGATGTTGGACACAAGAGAGATTTTTAAGGAGAGATGAATGGGAAAAGGTAAAATTGTTATTTTGACATTGACTGTTGCCTGTGTAGCGATTGGTTTATTCTGGCTTAATGTAGATATCAATACAAAAAAAGCTCAAACTTTTAGTGTAGCTAGTGCAAACTTTGCAGAACTTAGTGATGAGAATCCAGATTTTGCAGAGTGGGGAAAGAATTTTCCAGAATATCTAGATATGTATATGAAGATGAAAGATTCGACATATACTGCGACAAATTTTGCAGGAAGCTATCCTTATAGCAAGCTTAATCGTTATCCGCAACTTACGATGTTTTGGGATGGTTATGCTTTCAAATTTGATTACAATCAAAACAGGAGTCATTATTATTCACAAATTGATCAAATGGAAACTTTGAGAAATAATAAAGAATTTCTCAATTCTCATGGATTAGCTAAATTTGGTGGACAGCCTGGTGCGTGTATGAATTGTCATACTGGAAATCTCCAAAAACTTGTCAAAAAATTTGGTTGGGTGGAGTTCAATACGATGAAATATTGGACTATTATCAAGACAATGGATGGAGAGGACAATATTCATGGCAAGAAAATGGGTAGCACTTGTGCAGACTGTCATAGGCCAGAAGATATGAGTTTAAGGGTAACTCGTCCTGCAGCGATTGAGGCTTTGGTATCTCGTGGATTTGAGAGAGATCTAGAACATGGGATAAAAGCTAGTCGTCAAGAGATGAGAAGTCTTGTGTGTATGCAATGCCATGTAGAGTATTACAACAAGCCTACTGGCAAAAAGGTAATGATCAAAGCTGAAAGCAACTACGCAGAGATTGCTGAACTTAAAGGTGATAATCAAATCATCGAGAAAGAAGCTAATGGGATTGAGCTTGCTTTTCCTTGGGCAATGTGGAAAAAAGGAGAGCCATTTAGAATTGAAATGTTTGATGAGTATTATGAGAGTGTGAGAGATATTTTCCCACAAGATTTTGTTCATGCTAAGACAAAGGCTCCCATTATTAAGATTCAGCATCCAGAAGCTGAACTTTATTCTGGTAGTGTTCATGCGGCAAATGGCGTGACTTGTGCAGATTGTCATATGCCCTACATTCGAAAAGGAAGCAAGAAAATGACAAATCATTTTATCGCTTCCCCTTTGCAGGATGTCAATAGTGCTTGCAAGTCTTGCCATACTCAAGGCGAGGATTATCTTAGAAAACAAGTGTTTGAGATTCAAACAGCATCAGCTTATAATATCCGTAGTGCAGAATATGCAGTAGCAAGTCTAATTCAAGATATCACAACACTTAGATTGGAGCTTGCTAAACTCCCTGAATTTGCAAAAATTAAAAATAAAGCAGAGCAAGATAAAGCAATCAGCGATATTATGAAAACTGCACTTGAATTTCATCGAAAAAGTCAAATGAGGGCGGATTTTATGAACGCAGAAAATTCATCAGGATTTCATAATCCCAGAGA
>CAUWEE010000100.1:0-4506 GCA_963557095.1 uncultured Helicobacter sp.
CTTGGTATCTTCCTCAAGTCTTTCAACCAAGATTCGTTTTCCTAATGGTTTGAAATTCATTGAATTCTCCTTATTTAATGATTTTAAGTAGCACTTAAAAGAATTAAGTGCCATTATCTTATCTTGTTTTTGATTTACTTTCAAGATATTTAGTGAGTGTATATAAACTAACTTTAGTCATAAATACTAAAGTATTTTTAGTCTCTACATATGATAAGTTAGGATTCTTAATGCTTCCTAAATTTAGTCAGATTAGAAATAGGCGTTTAAGTTTGAAATTATTAAGTTGATAGAATAATGTTTTAATTTTAAAAATTGAAGGAGTGAGGTTAATGATTCGCTTTATCTTTGCCGGATTTATCTTGCTATGTGTCTTGAATGCCCAAACACCATCTCTACAAACACAAGAAACAGCAAAGACACAAGAGGTAAAACAAGAACAAGCAAAAAAATCAAATGATGATCGCGGTGGTTTTGTGATTGGTATTTTTGGCGGAGCTTCCCTAATGGGGCTTTCTTCAGATTATTATAAAAATCTTGTCGAAATTGAGTGGATGGAGAAAAACACCCTTGGAGTTTCACCTAATTATGGGGTGAAGCTGGGTTATGATGTGTATTTCTTGCCTCAACATGGAATGCGAATCTACCTTGATTATATGGGTTCTAATTTCCTAGATTCCTCATTGGCAAGTGGGAAAATCAATCTTCATACTTTTGCATTGAATGTGGAGTATAAGTTTGAAATCAATGATTTTCTTGGAGTGTTTGCTGGAGTAAATTTAAACTATTCGCTCTTGGATGCCCAAAAAATAGGGAAACAGGGCGCCTTGGGAGTTGGTGCAAATGCAGGTTTTACTTTTGGACTTGCATCTTGGGCTGAATTTGAGCTAGGTCTTCATTATCTTGGAGATTCATTTCAGGATAGACAAATTCTTGTTGATAGCTATGGCGCAAATCAAGGTGCGACACATCAGAAAATTAGCTTTGATAGTCTTTTTGGGTTGAGATTAGGATTTAACTTTAAGTTCTAATCCCCCCCCCCTCACTTTTCCCATCTTTTTACAAGATGAAAGATTCTTTGATAGAAGCTTGGACTAATGAGAAAAAGTGGATGTTTTTGAAAAAACTTCAATGCGCGATAGATCAAAAGTCTCTTTTGAAATTTTTGAAAAAAGATTGTCTCAAGCTTATTGAGATAGTCTTCTAGAAAAAGGGTTTTTGCAAGGTAGGAAAACCATAGATCAGACTTTGGCACGCTAGGTGTATTCCAAGGTTTGTCGGCGCCAACATAGTGAAGTTGAATTGGATGTTCTCTTGCCTCCAAGATTTCTTCCTGCGTGTAGAGATTAGGTTTGAGTTTTTCCCATTGTTCTCCAAGGCTTTCCCAAGATGAGTGAGAAACAATATGTGCCAGAGAAATTTTTTTAATGTGTGGAAAGCATACGAGATTTATAATGTCTTGCTCTGCTAGCACGAGTTTTTTTGCGTTATTCTTGAGACAGTCAATGCAACGCTCTTCTGCCCCGACTTTTCTCCATTGCTTAAGATTGATGAGGAGATATCCTCCACCAGCTCCATATTGAATTGCCTTAAGATTGCTCGGAGAAAACTTTTTGTATCCACTGCGCCATCCACTTGGAGGAAGCGGGAGGAATGCTTCTGGATTATTGGAGATAACCCCGCCAATAAGATAATCTTCCTCGCAGTCGAACTCAAAAAAACTTTTTGTAATGTCTCCCAAAAACACAACATCTACATCAGAAATGATGATTTTGTCATATTGCGGGAAAAGGCTTGGTGCAATGAGTTTATATAGCACTTCACAAGAAAAATGATATTGGTTGGGAATCTTTTTCCATAGGCTTTGTAAATAGCCTTCTGCATTGATGAAATGTAGAGAAGAAAAGTGTGAAAAGGTTTCTAGAGTTTGTTTAAGCTTTGCTTGATCATTGGGGGAAATATCATTGTGGATCACAAAGAGCCTAAAAAATAGCTCCTCGGGGGGGGGGTATTATTTTCTAAAAGAGAATAAAGCGCAACAGCTGCAGGAATAACATAGTTTTTGTCAAAACAAAACATAAGGGGGATTTCTTTCATTACAATGCCTTTAAAAAAACTTAGGGTAACTTGCAGAATGATAGCCAAAGAATCGATTGAACAGCTTAAGTCTCGCATTGACATTATTGAAATCTTAAGTCATTACATTCAACTCAAAAGAGCAGGGATGAACTATAGCGCCTGTTGTCCTTTTCATGATGAAAAGACACCAAGCTTTATGGTTAGCCCAATTAAAGGAATTTATCATTGCTATGGCTGTGGGGCAAGTGGAGATGCCATTGCTTTTGTGATGGAGTATGAGAAGCTGAACTTTACAGAATCTGTAGAAAAAATTGCCTCGTTAGTTGGCTTTTCTCTCACTTACACGCAGCAGAATCAAAAACAAGATACTAAATTTTTGGACAAAATTGCACAGTTTTACCACTCCAAACTTTTGCAATCTCCGCAAGCTTTGCAATATATTGAAAGTCGTGGTATTTCAAAGGAGAGTCTAGAGAGATTTAATTTGGGACTTTGTGAAGCTGGATTTGAGAGTGTGAAATTTGCAGATATGCACAATGCAAGAAGTGAGGCGATTGAGCTTGGTGTGTTAGGAAGAGATGGAGATAGGGTATATTCACGCTTTTTTCAGAGACTGATGTTCCCTATTTGTTCGACATCGGGTAGAGTTATAGGTTTTGGGGGGAGAGCAATGCAGGAGGAGAATAATGCTAAATATATCAATTCACCTCAAAGCAAAGTCTTTAACAAATCGAAGCTCCTCTATGCCTATCATTTGGCAAAAGAGGCAATTTTTGCACAAAAACAGATCATCATTACAGAGGGTTATATTGATGTGATCATGATGCATCAAGCGGGCTTTAAAAATGTTGTCGCTACCCTTGGCACAGCGCTTACAAAAGAGCATTTGCCGCTTTTGAATAAGGGAGAACCTCAAATTATTGTCAGCTATGATGGAGACAAGGCTGGGATCAATGCCGCTTTTAAGGCTTCTAGGCTTTTGGCAGGCAGGGAGGGAGGGGTCGTGATTTTTGATGGAAATCAGGATCCTGCTGATATGGTTTTGGCTGGAAAAATTGAGGAAGTTAGGAGTCTCTTATCTTCTCCTATTCCTTTTGTGGAATTTGTGCTTGAGCAAATTACTAAAGCTTATGATTTGGGTAATCCCTTGCAGAAGGAAAGAGCACTTAAGGAAAGTTTGGAATTTTTACATTCTCTCTCTCCGCTCTTGCAAGAAGAATATAAAGGTTTTCTTGCTGCGCTTTTAAAGATTCCTGTTTCTTTGATTGGAATTCAAAAAACCAAGACAGATTCCAATGAGAGAGTAGCTCAGATTGATTTAACTGAACTTATTTTGCTTAAAAGTATTTTGGAGAATCGTGAATTTTTGGATATTGCAATTGAATATTTGGATATACAATCATTTCAGAGACATTTTAGAGAATATGAATTGATTTTGGAGGAAGAATGGAATCATGCCTCTTTGTTGGGATTGAGCATCAATGAGGCAATCCAGCCTTTGGGATTTGAGGATTTCAAAAGGCAGGTGAGGAGTTTCGCAATCAATGATTATCAGCAAAGATTGAAGCAGATTCCTTTTGATAAAAATTTAGACTATAAACAAAAATCAGAGCTCATAAAAAAATATAAAATTTACATTGAAAATATTCAGAAGGGAGAAATATGAAAGCAAAAAAGGCTTTAGCTTTATTTAGTGGGGGTTGTGATAGTCTTATTAGTATGCAATTGCTTAAGGAACAGGGGATTGAAGTCATAGCGCTTAATTTTAATATTGGTTTTGGGGGGAATAAAAGCAAATTGGAATATTTCCACAATGCTACAGCACAGATCGGTGTAGAGTTTATGAGTGTTGATATTCGCAAGCAATTTTTTGATGATGTGCTTTTTGCTCCAAAGTATGGCTATGGGAAATATTTTAATCCCTGCGTTGATTGTCATGCCAATATGTTTA
Source organism: uncultured Helicobacter sp. (assembly GCA_963557095.1). GTDB lineage: Bacteria > Campylobacterota > Campylobacteria > Campylobacterales > Helicobacteraceae > Helicobacter_G. Next base: position 4,031 of record CAUWEE010000100.1, read on the forward strand.
AAAATGCTTTTTTGAAACTCGTGGAGCTTGGAGCAGACTTTGTTATTAGCGGAGAGGTATTGGGGCAACGCCCAAAAAGTCAGAGAAGAGAAGCATTGGAGCAGGTGAGGCTTTTAGTGCGCAAGATGGGAGACAATAAACGATTTGCACATCTTGTTGATCCTCTAGGAGATGGGATGACTAAGCCAAAAACTTTGGATGAATTGCTTTTGCGACCAATGAGTGCTAAGCTTCTAGAGGAAACCTATCCAGAAAGAATGGGCTGGGTAGATCGAGAGAAACTGCTTGATGTGCATGGTAGGGGTAGAACAAGACAATTAGAAATGATCAAAAATTACGGTTGGAAGTATTATGAAAAACCTGGTGGAGGTTGTTTGCTTACAGACACAAGTGTCGCAAATAAAATCAAAGATTTACAAGCACATCGTGGAATGATCTTTGAGGATGTGGAGTTGGTAAAAGTGGGGCGCTATATG
>CAUWEE010000101.1:0-4500 GCA_963557095.1 uncultured Helicobacter sp.
CTGAGTATGCTTGAGGAATATAAGCTAGGGATTATGGATGCCAAAAAGAGTCTTGCATTGCTTGAAAGACATGATCTAAAAGTTGCTAAGGAATGCAGGTAGAGAAAAGGTAGCTTGGCATCTAGAGGAGTTTTGAGCTGATGCTAAGGATTGAGAAAAGATAGATAAAAGCAAGAATGCTTTTGTGTCTTTTTTCGCTGATTTTTTGTAAAAAATAACTTCCAAATGTTGTTCCAAGCATTGAAAAACAGGCAAGGAGAATGCCTTTGTCAAGATGAATAAAACCAGAATGATAGAGGCTAAATGCTCCAGAGAGGGATGAAAAGCAGATAAAAAAGAGTCCAAGTGGAGCAACTTCTTTGGAGTTGAGCCCCAAAAAATATCCACATATTGGGATAAGGAGCAGCCCTCCACCCACGCCAAGTGATGAGGAAAACAAGCCCACAAAACAGCCTACGATGATGAGAATCAATGTTTTTTTATGCAAGGAAAGCTCTTTTTGCTCATAGCTGATTTTTGGAGCTAGAAAGTATTGGTAGAAAGAGGCACAGAGGAAGCCCAAGAAAATAAAATAAAGCGCTCTTGAGCTAAGGTGTGAGAGGATAAAACCACTAAAGCTAGAGCCTACAAGACCCCCTAGTCCAAGCAAGATCCCTGCTTGTATTTCAATCAACTTTTTTTGGTAGTTGATGAAACTCCCTAAAAAACTTGCAAAAACCATTTGCATAATGGATAAACCAACAGCATAAGTGATGTCATAGCCAATCAGGGTGAGTGCAGGGACAAGGATAATCCCTCCCCCCAATCCAAAAAGACTAGAAATGATCCCAGAGCATAGTCCCAAAACTGCCAAACATATCCATTCCATCTATTTTCCCTTACGCTTTACTTTGTTTAATTGAGAGCTGTATTTAGAAATTTGAACTTTATCATTGTTGCAGCTCTATTGGTTTATCAAATTGTAAGTCTTTCATCTTGTTGTGCTGATAAGCTTTGTTATCCTTGATTTTTTGTTTTTATCTCAAATTTTATTTCATTGAAATAAGCTTAAAAAATCTTTGTCTAAATTTTAGAGAAGGGCGATGGAAATGGTGGAGGAGGAGGGGGGATGCTAGGGCGCAAGATAGCAAGGTGAAGCACTTGGGAAAAGAGGCGGCTAGGCTAGACAAGAGATAAAAGAGAGAGAGGAGTTGAATTGCGAGTTGTAAAGAGTAATTAAGTCAAGAGTTGTGATTTGATTGAAGGAATTTATCATAGAGCAGCTGATAAGAAACTCTTGTTGCGATTGCAAAGGCGATAGTGTAGAATTTCAGAATTTTGATAGAAGATTGAGGCGATGTTAGAGAATTTTTGGAAAAGAAGCAAGGTGTTTTATGACTTCATCACACAAGAGGATGATTTATTTGTCTATTCTGCTTCTTTGAGTTTTTACACAATTTTTGCACTCATTCCTTTACTCTTGCTTGTGCTTTCTATTCTTTTGCTTTTGCCTGATTTTCAGAATCGTTTTGAAGAGTTGAAGGATTTCATTCTCTCAAATATTTTGCCCACTCATTCAGAACTTGTGGCAAGGTTTTTAGATCCTTTGCTTTCACAAAGCTCTAAGATGGGGATTGTAGGATTTGTGTATGTATTTTTGACTTCTATCTTATTTTTTCGCAATTATGAATATATTACAGCCAAAGTTTTTGGCACTTCACCTAGGAGTCTTTTTGATTCTTTGGGTGTGTATTGGATGCTTGTTTTGCTTTTCCCCTTGTTTTTTGGCGTTTCCTTTTATTTGGTTTTTGAATTTAGGAATCTTTTGAGCACAAGTGTGTTAATGTCATTTGCTGTGCGTTTTTTTCCTATTTTATTTACTTGGATTATTTTCTTTGTCTTGTTTAAGATTTCCTCTCAAAAAAGAATAGCGTTTCAAGCTCTTGTTTTTTCTTCCCTATCTGCTTCTATTGCTTGGAACATTGCAAAGTGGGTTTTTGTTTATTATGTAGCTTACAACTCTTCTTATAAGACGATTTATGGCTCAGTTTCTTTTGTGCTTTTTTTGATGCTGTGGATCTATCTCTCTTGGTTGATTATATTGTTTGGAATGCGAATCTGTGAAGGGATTCATCGCAAAAGAGAGTTAAGAGCGATTTAAAAGAAATTATTCAAGGAGTTTTTATGCAAAATCATCAATTAAAACAAATGTCAGATACTTTAAAAATCCTCTGTGCGGATATGGTTCAGAGAGCAAATAGCGGGCATCCTGGTGCGGCTATGGGTTTATCTGATCTTGCGGTGGTTTTGTCTCACCATCTTATGCTTAATCCCAAAAATTCTTCTTGGCTTAATCGCGATCGTTTGGTTTTTAGTGGAGGGCATTGCTCTGCTCTTGTGTATGCTTTGCTTCATTTGTGGGGCTTTGATGTGAGTTTGGAGGATTTGAAGAGTTTCCGTCAGCTTGGCAGCAAAACACCTGGACATCCCGAATTTGGGCATACACATGGAGTAGAAATCACAACAGGACCCTTAGGGCAGGGTGTGGCAAACGCCGTGGGCTTTGCAATGGCAAGTCGATATGCACAGGGGATTTTGGGTGAAGAAGTTATCTCACACAAAATTTATTGTCTCTGTGGAGATGGAGATTTGGAGGAGGGGATTAGCTATGAGGCTTGCTCTCTTGCGGGGCATCATCAGCTTTCAAACTTGATCCTTATCTATGATAGCAATCAAATCACGATTGAGGGAAGCACAGAGCTTGCATTGAGTGAGAATATCGCACAGAGATTTCAGGCTCAAGGTTTTGATGTGTTTGAATGTGATGGACATAATTTTGGCTCGATTGATTTGGCAGTCCAAAATGCCAAAAGAAGCCCAAAGCCCTCGCTTATCATCGCACATACTATCATTGGAAAAGATGCTTCAAGTTTGCAAGGAAGTCATAAGACACATGGTGCTCCATTGGGAGAAGAGATTCTTAAAGAGAGTAAAAAAGCCCTAGGTTTTGATCCCAATTTGTCTTTTGTCATTTCCTTAGAAGTCAAAAGTGCATTTGAGGCTTGTATGGCACAAGGGGAGAGTGAGTGCAGTAGATGGGAGGCAAGTCTTTCAAAAGAGGCAAAAGAAAAGATTTTTCCCCTCAAAAATCCAGATTTTTCAAAGCTAGAGTATCCAAGATTTGAGCAGGGGGCAAAAATCGCCACACGCGTGAGTAATGGTGAGATTTTGAATGCGATTGCGAAAGGTTATGAGGGCTTAATCGGAGGGAGTGCGGATCTAGGACCTTCAAATAATACACTTTTAAAAAATGAGGCAGATTTCCCTTCGGGAAGAAATCTGCATTTTGGAGTGAGAGAACATGCGATGGGGGCAATTTGTAATGCATTTGCAAATTATGGACTTTTCTTGCCTTATTGTGCGACATTTTTTGTCTTTAGTGACTATATGGCAGCTAGTGTGAGGGTGGCGAGCATTATGAATGCTCAAGTGTTTTATATTTGGACGCATGATAGTATTGGTGTAGGTGAAGATGGAGCGACGCATCAACCCATCGAGCAACTTTCTCATTTTCGTGCAATGCCCAATCTTTTTGTCTTCCGTCCAGCAGATGCAAATGAAAATCTTGCTTGTATGCAAGTCGCACTCACGCTAAAAGCTCCAAGTGCCTTTGTGCTTAGTCGTCAAAATCTTGAGGTTTTATCTCCTGTAAGTGTAGAAAAGGTAAGAAGGGGGGCTTATGCGCTTTTAGAGTGTGAGAATCCTGATGTGATTTTGGTCGCTACAGGATCTGAAGTGAGTTTGGCACTTAAGGGGGCTAGGGCTTTGGAAGAGGGAGGCAAGAGGGTGCGAGTGGTGAGTGTGCCTTGCCTTGAGCTTTTTGCAATGCAGGATAGGGCTTATCAAGATGCGCTTTTGAGCAATAGAGCCAAAACAATTGCCATTGAGGCTTCAAGGGGGCTTGAGTGGTATCGCTATGCAAGCGAGGTGATCGGAATGCAGGGATTTGGGGCTTCTGGAAAAGGAGATGAACTCTTTGGGCATTTTGATATTACCATCGAAGAGATTCTAAAAAGAGCTCAAAATTTATCATGAAGCTTTATATTTTTTCAACTTCAAGGGCACTTCACTCCTTTTTGATGGAGCAAGAAGAGGGTTTTTTGCCCAAAGCTATGACTTTGGGGGATTTTTTCTCTCAAGCAATTCTTCTCAAAAATGGCACAAAAGTCCCACCTTTGCTTCGCAAGATTTTCCTTGCAGATGTATTGAAAAATTTTGACTTTAGCCAAAGCCAAAAAGAGCATTTGTTTTTTGAATATAGCTTTTTGGGCTTTTTGGAAACCTCATCTTTTTTACTTGATTTTTTTGATGAGCTTTTTGCTTCTCAGGTGGAGCTATCGCAAGTAGCACAAAATGATGTTTATGGTGAATTTGAGGATCATTTGAGGGTGATTGAGCGAATCTATGAGGCTTATGAGGAGAAAATATCCCAAAATGGCTTTTGTGATTTTGTGAAGGAAT
>CAUWEE010000102.1:0-4321 GCA_963557095.1 uncultured Helicobacter sp.
GAGCTCGGGATGCCAGAATCTATGCTTATGCGGCATCCTTTCCCTGGACCTGGGCTTGCAATTCGCATTATGGGTGAGGTAAATGAAGAGGATTTGGAGCTTTTGAAAAGGGCGGATTCTATCTTCATAGAGGAGTTGCATAAGTGGGAGCTGTATGATTGTGTATGGCAGGCCTTTTGTGTGCTGCTCAATGTCCGAAGTGTAGGGGTGATGGGAGATAACCGAACTTATGACAATACAATCTGTGTGCGTGCGGTGGAGGCGATGGATGGGATGACAGCGAGTTTTTCTCAGCTCCCCCACGCATTTTTGGAATCTGTAAGTAATCGCATCATCAACGAAGTGGAGGGTATCAATCGTGTAGTGTATGACATCACAAGCAAACCTCCAGGCACGATCGAGTGGGAGTGAGAAATAATTTAGAAGGGAGTAGTTATGTCAGGATTTCAGCCGGCAATTACAATTAATGAGGCAATGCAGAGAATAAAAGATAACGAATATTTATTGCCTGCTTTTCAAAGAGAATATGTATGGGAACCTTGGCAAATTGAGGAGTTGTTTGATTCTTTGATGAGAGGATACCCAATCAGTTCAATGCTTTTCTGGCGTGTTAAAGATGAGGGAAAAACTGCATGGAGGTTTTATACTTTTTTGAAGTACTATCGAGAACGCTATCATACACATAATGATTTTTTTGAAACCACAAATCATAAGGATTTTTACGCCATATTGGATGGGCAACAAAGACTCACTTCGCTTTACATAGCACTTTTTGGACATTATGACATTCATAGATATAAAAAGAGCTAGAATAATGATGATAGAAACTTTCAGATCTGCGATTTTTATTTTAATCTTACTCAAAATAAAAAACCAGAAAACGAGAGTGTTGAATATGAATTCTTGTGGCTTGACAGACAAAAAACTCAAGAATGTGATATTTATATTGATAAGGATGAGCAAAAGTGGTTTAAGTGTAGGAGTATTTATAATATTGCAGATATTAATGGGATATTGGAGTTTTCAGAAGAGAAGAATTTGGATAAAGAAGAGAGGGTAAGATTGGGTAATTTTCACACTCTAATCTTTAATACAAAAGACGAGTCAAAAATCAATTTTTACCTTGAGGAAAATCAAAGTCCAAATAAGGCAGTGAATATTTTTATTAGAATCAATTCAAACGGAGAACCCCTTGATTATTCTGATATTCTTTTTAGTATCGCAATTGCTAATTGGAGCAAAATTGATGCGAGAACAGAAATTAATACACTTGTTGATCGCATTAATCAAAATTTTAAAATATCAAAAGATCTTATCTTAAAAGGCTTCTTGTATTTATTTCATGAAAATATTAAATTCCAGATTGATAGTTTTGATACGAGTTTTATCCATTTTGTTGAGAAAAAATGGGAAGGTATAAAAAATTCATTTATTGAAACTTTTAGATTGCTTAGAAGTTTTGGTTTTGATGAAAAAACCTTGTCTTCAAATAATGCTGTGCTTCCAATTCTTTATTTTATTTATAACAAGAATCTTGCAGAAAAAATTGTCAAATCTGTTCATTGTAAAACAAATAGAGAGTTAATACGAAAGTGGATTTTGCGAGCAATTGTTTTAAAGCCCTTTGGCGCAAGTGGAGATACAGTGTTGGCAAACATGAGAAGAGCTTTTATAAAAGATTTTAAGCAAAATATCTTTTTTGATAGAGAAATTGAATTATTTCCAGCTACAGAAATTGAAAAAGAAGCCAAATACTCTCAAAAAATTGATAGGGAATATTTGGTTGATAATATTATTTATTGTCGTAAAAATAGCCCTGAAGCCTTTGCCGTATTGTCGATGCTGTATCCAAATTTGGATTATAAGAATAATATTTTTCATAAAGATCATCTGCATCCGGAAAACTCTTATAAAGAGTATGAAAAATATGGAAAGAAAAAATATGAACTAAATCCGGAATATCAATATTGGAGTTTTGAGGTATACGATTCACTGGTTAATTTACAAATGCTTGATGCAAATGAAAATATGTCAAAACAAGATATTTCATTGCAGGAGTGGGTAGATAAAAATTGTGGTCAAAATAGACAAGAATTTTTAGAAAAGCATTTAATACCCAACGTTGATTTATCTCTAGAAAATTTTGATGATTTTGTAGAAAAAAGAAAAGAACTTTTAATACAAAAACTAGAGGAAATCTTGTGCTAAGTAAACTTTCTTTAAAAATCTACAAAACCAAAAGTGAGATTTTTTCTCTCACTTTTTCTAATATTGCTTTATCAATCTTCTCACAAAATTTTGCATTCCTAGCACGGTAGTCAAGACTTTTGACTTGATCGCTTAGAATCGCACCCTTGATTTTCTCTCCACAGAGCAGGACTTCAAAGGGATACCCCTTGATTTTGCTCGTAATGGGGATAAAGACACATAATCCACTTTTTTGATTGTAGTATTTTGGACTGAGTGCAAGAGCAGGACGCGTTCCTCTGTGTTCATTGCCACTTTGTGGATCAAACTCAAGCCACACAATATCTCCACATTCAGGAATATAGCTCATCACCATTCTTTCCCTATAGGGGTATCATCCCATTGCGAGTCAATATTGAGATTGTCTTCCGTGATTGCTTCACAAAGACTATAAAGATCTTGTTTTTTCTCCAAAATAATCTTATCGTCCTGCAAGACAATCTCTAAGACACTTTCTTCTTCAAGCTTGAGAGATTTTAGGATTGGATTGGGGATACGAATAGCAAGGGAATTTCCCCATTTTTTGATTGCTGTTTGCATTTTTTGCACCTCAGTATAAACTTTAGATATACATCATAGCAAAAAATCATATGCTCACCATTTGTCTTCTCTCTTTTGGGATAAAATCCTAACTTCATTTTCACAAAAGGAAAGTCTTGAAATCTTTGCTCAATCAACCCCTAAATATCTGTGGTTTGAAGCTTCTCTCTAAGCTCGCAGATTCAAGCATCCATCTTGCCTTCTTCGATCCTCAATATCGTGGAGTATTAGACAAAATGCAATATTTCATTGGCACAAATCTTTCCAAAAAATCTTAGAAAGCAAGCCCCCCACTATCCCCTTAGCTCCCTATCACTCCGCCATCTAGTTTCCTGATCTGCATAATGGTGCTTCTTGGAGTGGTATCTGCCCCATTTGGAAAATGGCTCTCTATCAGCTTTTCACCAGGATGTTGGATGCCTACAAACACGGTTGTATAATCTTCATTGAAAGCTATTCCTGTGATCTCGCTAGCAATGGGTCCAGTTAGAAAACGCTTGATTTCTCCAGTTTTTGGGTTTGCAGCAAGCATTTGGTTGTTCCCCATTCCCTCAAAATCACCTCGATTAGAATAAGCACCATCTGTTTGTATCCAAAGCCTACCATCTCTATCAAAAGCCAAGCCATCAGGGGAGTTGAATTTGTTTTCAGAAGTAATATTTCTTGAACCCTTGTTTAAGCTTTGCTGATTGTCAGGATTCCCTGCTAAGACGAAAATCTTCCAAGTGAATTCTTCATCTTTGTGTGAATTTTTGGGGATCCATTTGATGATTTGTCCATAAACATTTTTGGCTCTAGGGTTTGCTGCATTGGGCTCTTTGCGACTTTTATTATTTGTAAGAGTTGCAAAGACTTCTCTTGAACCTCCCTCTTGATGACTTGCAATCCATTCGCATCGATCCATAGGGGTAGCACCTACAATTGAGCCTGCCAAACGCGCATTGATCAAAACATCGGCTTGAGATTTAAAGCCATTGCTTTGATCTAGGCCATTTTTACCATATTCCAAAGCGATCCATCTACCCTGACCCCTCATATCTCCCACAGAGCCATTAAACTGACCCACATACAAGATCCCATCATCTAAGATCTTGCTCGGATCTTTGCCTTTTTGATATTTGTGTTTGCTGACAAATTTGTAAATAAATTCATTTGATTCATCATCCCCCATATACACAATCACAGAGCCATCTTTTTCGACAATGAGTTCAGCATTTTCATGCTTAAAGCGTCCAAGGGCTGTTCTTTTGATTGGTGTGCTTGTGGCATTGTAGGGATCGATTTCCACCACCCAGCCAAAACGATTTGCCTCATTGGGGTTTTTGGCTAAGTCAAATCTTTCATCAAATTTTTCCCAGCCATAAGTGCTTTGAGCTTTGAATCCAAAGCGCTTTTCTCCAGTATTAAACTCAATCTTCTCATCAGAGCTTCCAAAAAAGTTATCGATATTTTCCTCACAAGTAAGATAAGTTCCCCAAGGTGTTTTTCCATTGGCACAATTATTACAAGTGCCATAGACAAATCTATCCCCCTT
>CAUWEE010000103.1:0-4243 GCA_963557095.1 uncultured Helicobacter sp.
CAAACAAAGCTTTGAAGCTTTGAAAAAGATTATTGCTAAAATTCCAAATCTTTCTAAAAAGAGGAAATGATGAAAAAATATATCACTACACCCATTTATTATGTCAATGATATCCCTCACATCGGTCATGCCTACACGACAATCATTGCAGATTTTTTAAAGCGATTTTATAGTCTCAATGGAGATGAAACTTTTTTCCTTACAGGGACAGATGAGCATGGACAAAAGATCGAGCAGTCTGCCAAGGCCAAAGGCAAAAGCCCAATGGACTACGCCACAGAAGTAAGTGCAAAATTTAGGGCCTTGTGGGATGAGATGGGAATGCAATATGATCACTTCATTCGCACTACAGATCCCTCCCACATCCAAGCCGTCCAAAGAGCATTTAAAACAATGCAAGAAAAGGGGGATATTTATCTAGGAGAGTATGAGGGGCATTACTGCATTAGCTGTGAGAGTTTTTTTACTCAAACTCAACTCAAAGAAAATGGAGGCTGTCCAGATTGCGGAAAGCCTACAAGCCTTATCAAAGAAGAGAGCTATTTTTTCAAACTCTCTAAATACCAAGATGCATTGCTTAAGTGGTATGAGAGCAATCCTATCTTGCCCTCTTACCGCCAAAATGAAGTCATTGCCTTTGTCTCACAGGGTCTCAATGATCTCTCTATCACGCGAACGACTTTTGAATGGGGGATTGAGATTCCAGAGCAAAAAGAGGGAAGTAAAAAACATATCATCTATGTTTGGCTTGATGCCCTTATGAATTACCTGAGCGCTTTGGGCTATGGAGGAGATGAGAGCAAGATGAGATTTTGGGAGGGGGTGATCCACCTTGTGGGCAAAGATATTTTGAGATTTCACGCCATCTATTGGCCAGCATTCCTGCTTAGTCTTGGAATCCCACTTCCTCAAAAAATCTATGCTCATGGCTGGTGGCTTAATGAAGGACAAAAGATGAGCAAAAGCGTAGGAAATGTCATTGATCCTAAGGCTGTGATCAAAGAATATGGAAATGATTTGTTTCGCTATTTTCTTTTGCGCGAAGTGCCTTTTGGACAAGATGGTGACTTTAGCCTAAATGCTCTTATTGAACGCAATAATTCTGAACTAAGCAATGATTTAGGCAATCTACTTAATCGTGTTCTTGGAATGAGTGAGAAATATTTCTCTCTCAAGATCAGCTCCACTGCTTTGGAAGATCTTTTTTCCAATGAAATTCAAGAAATAAGTAGCATCATCACCCTTGCTCTTAAGGAGATTCAAGAGGCAAGATTTCATCGCTATTTAGAAGAAGTATGGAAGCTTTTCACGCTTGGCAATGGAATGATTAGCAAGTATGAACCTTGGAATCTAATGAAAAACGGAGAAAAAGACAAAACAGAAGCCTTGCTTGTCTTACTTTGTAATCTTCTTTACTAATGTTCTTTATTGATCGCTCCTGCAATGCCTTCTAGTGCTCAAAAAATTGCTCTCTCACTTGGCAAAAAACTCATAGATTTCAAAACAATCCATACTTATTATGATTTTGAGCTTACAAAACAAGAGGCTCTCTTCCCTAAACTTGAAAAAATCAAAAAAGATGAGCCAAAGGCCGCTATGACAGAAGCCAATCATTCAAGCTTTATTAAAATTGACGATTTTCTCCTTTCAGATTTAAGAGTTGGGGAAATCATAGAGGCAAGCTCTGTAGAGGGAAGCGATAAACTGCTTTGCTTTCATGTAGATTTAGGTGAGGGAAGAAATCGCCAAATCCTCTCTGGAATTGCTAAGTTTTACAAGCCTCAAGATCTTATTGGGAAGCAAGTCTGTGTCGTTGCCAACCTCAAACCTGTAAAACTTATGGGAATGATGAGCGAAGGGATGATTCTCTCTGCAAAAGATGAGAAGGGACTAAAGCTCATTTCCCCTCAAGCAAAAATGCAAAATGGAAGCAAAATTGGCTAAGGAGCAAATCTTTGAGAATCAATGATGTCGTTGAAATTACCCATGCAAATCTCTTAAATGAGCCAGAGATTTCCTCTTTTGCAAATATCACAACGCAGCTCAAAAATGTTTTGCGGGGTAGTCTTTTTATCGCTCACAACAAACACGATATCCAAGAAGCCATTGCACAAGGGGCTTATGGTGTGATTTTTGAGGATGGGGATCTTAAAATCATTGATGAAGAATGTGCTTGGATCAAAGTGGATTCTCTGCAAGATGCAATTACACGCCTCATACGCTACAAACTTCTCTCTAGCGATATTTCTGTCATCTATTTCAAAAATATTGAATTTGAGATTGCAAAAGAAATCCTTACCGATCCAAGAGTGGAGTTTTTGCAAGGAGGCTATGCAGATTTTTTGGAATGCACGCAGAAACAAGGAGTGCAAAAAATCATCACAAATAACCCAAAGCTTTTAGAAATCCCCCTAGATCATCTTGAAGGAATGATTCCTGAGAATGAACCCTTTAAAATCATTTCTTGCACTCTCTTTGATAGCAAGATTTATTTTGACTCCAAACGCTATACAATCTCCCTGCCTAGTATTTTTCTAGGCTATCTTGCCTCAGTGATAACCTTACTTGCAAATGAAGGGATTTGCTTCTCTCTTGCTCATTTTGAAGGAATCTCCTATCTCAAACCTATCTTCATTGATCAAAAAGGCTTGATTTGTCCCTACGGACAGAGCGGTAGAGTTTTGCTTGCAGAAGAGCAAATTGAGCACTTTAAGTATTACACGACCTATCTGATGGAAAATGCAAAATGGGCGAAAATCTGCTTTTTTGTCCCAGAAGATAAATATGATCTTTTTCCTCAAACCATTCCCTATCAAAGCCTTGAAAATCTCTTAACAAACCTTGAGCAATATGCCTTTAACTTTGCATTAATCTTGGGAGCAAAGAGTGCTGATCTAATCCAAAAACTACCTCAATCACAAGAAGAGACAAGTTTATTTGACAACTAACATAGCTCAAAAACTCAAAGCCAAAAATATTGCACCCCTGATTGAGAAAATCTCCTCACTTCCAAAATTACAAGCTCTAGCAAGCTTTGAAGAAGTGATTAAAATTAGCTTTCCCCTTCCTCTTTTGACGCAAGATAGACAAAAGATCATTGAAACTGCTTATGCTCTAAAACCTTGGAGAAAAGGACCATTTTGCATTGATTCTCTCTTAATTGATAGCGAATGGCAGAGCTTTATCAAATGGAATCTGATTGCTCCTCATCTTTGCCTAGAAAACAAAGATGTTGCTGATATTGGCTGCAACAATGGCTACTATATGTTTAGAATGCTCCCTCACTCTCCCAAAAGCATCACTGGCTTTGATCCCTATGCCCTCTTTAAATGTCAGTTTGATTTTATCAATCACTTTGTGCAAAGCCCTATTGCTTTTGAGCTCTTAGGAGTGCAAGATTTGCTTTCATATCCTAAGAAGTTTGATGTGATTTTGTGTATGGGAGTTCTTTATCACCGCACAGACCCCATCTCCACACTCAAAACTCTTGCCAAAGCCCTCAATCCACAAGGCGAAGTTATTTTAGATACCTTGATTTTGGATTCTAAAGAAGAAATTGCACTCTGCCCTCCAAAAAGTTATGCCAAAATGAGCAATGCCTATTTTATCCCTAGTCCCTCTGCCTTACAAGGCTGGTGTGAAAGAGCAGGATTTATATCCTTTGAATGCTTTGCTAAAGTGCCGACAAACACAAATGAACAAAGAAAGACAGAATGGATTGATACGATGAGCTTAGAGAACTTCTTAGATCCTCATAACTCACATAAAACCATTGAGGGTTATCAAGCTCCCTTGAGGGCTTATTTCAAACTAAAAAGGAAATGATTATGGAAGATTTGCTCCAATCTAGCAATATTCAACTTGAAGTCTGCAAACAGCTTAAACCTGATTTGTGCGGAATCGTTATTCAGGCTAGCAAAGAAGAAGTGGTAACCAAGTTTCAAGCTACAAAACAAATGATAAGCGACGAAAATGACATCATTCACTCAGGCTTTATTTTCAATGCTGCAAGTTATGCCGCTATGTGTTTGGTCAATCAAACTTATTCACTCATCATCAAATCTGAAGTTCAATTCCTTGCCCCTCTTGAATTTGGACAAGAAATGACTTTTATAGCAACAATGCGTCATTCCAATAACAAACAATGCGAGGTTGTAGTCAAAGGAAGCTTATTGGATATCAAGATTTTTGAAGCAAGCTTTTATATCTCTATTTTTGATAAGCAAATTTTCAAGCTTGACTT
>CAUWEE010000104.1:0-4142 GCA_963557095.1 uncultured Helicobacter sp.
GCGAGACATCAAACGCTATAGCTATGAGTGGGCTGGGCTGTGGTTGATCAACACCCCCAATGCATATGTCCCACAAAAACGCGTCGTAGGGGGTGTGGGGGTGTTTGAGGGGGAGAGGGGAGCGACCTCGCAATTCAAGCCCCCTCTTCCCTCTCATAGAATCCCTCCCATAGACATCAATGAATATCCAGCACTCAAAAAGCATTTAGATTCTTATTTCGATGCACTCTCAAAAAGAAGTGATAAAGGAAACACCCCTTACAATCTAAGGAATTGTGCCTATGTTGAGGAATTTGCGAAGGAGAAGATTGTGTATCGTGAAATTTCAACCCAAATGGATGCCTCATACGATACAAATCAAAGCGTCATCAATAATAAGCTCTACCTCATTACTGGGGAACATCTTAAATATTTGCTTGGAATCTTAAATTCGAGTCTTTTTGAAAAAATGATGCTTAGCAAAGCAAATAATTTAGGAGGCAAGGGAGTGGATTTTCTTTCGCCAATCAAAATTCCAAGACCTGAAATCAACCAACCCATAGCAGACAAAATCATTGCTTTAGTTGAAGATATTCTAAAGACAAAAGAGCAAGACCCTAGCTCCTCCACCCAAGAGTTAGAATCCCAAATCGACTCTCTAGTCTATACTCTCTATGGGTTGAGTGAGGAGGAGATCAAAATTATTGAAAACAAGGAGTAAAAAGTGAGCAATCAATCTTTTGATTTTTCAATAGAACCATCGGGTTTTCAAATATCCATAAGTGTTAATGAGGGAAAACTTATTGTTTGCCTTAAGCCACCCAAAATTAAAGACATAAATTACGAATGCAAATATGGAATAACTGATCTCACAATAGAAGCAATTTATAAACAATTAGAAGATAAGCAACAAAATTCTTTTAATAATCAGAAGATTATAGATTTGGAGAAAAAAGATGATTGGAGCATTTACAAAGTCAAACTTCCTCTTATTATCGCTTCAAATCACAAAGAAGAGAATCGAAGTGCTCCAATCATTGATAGAAAAACCTTTATCTATCCAATGAAATTTTTTGAAGACAAAAAATTCAAAACAAGATTCGAACAATCTGTGACTTTTGAAGATTGTGATTTCAAAGAAAGAGTTATGTTTCAAGATGCTGTTTTTGAAAAAACTTTAACTCTAGATCAAGGAAGCAAATTTTTAAATGGGATTGATTTTAAAAATTGCGAATTTCAAGAACTTCTATGCGAAAGGGTTATTTTTGGAAGTTCTTTCGAATCAGAAAAATATTTTCTATCTTCTCAAAGCACAAGCTTCAAAGGATCCTCTTTTTTGAATAGGGTTAAGTTTTCAAACTCGCAATTTTTTAGCAATATTTACTTTAACAATTGCACATTTAATGATTTTTCAGATTTCCACGAGTGCGTCTTCGAAAAAAATGTGAGTTTTTATAATGTCGAGTTTAAAAAATTTTCCAATTTTTCTCAAGCGATATTTAAAGATAGTTTAAATATGGTGAATGCCAAAATGTTTTTTAACTTTCCAGAGGTAAAAGAGTTTATTGAGAAAATAGAGGATCAGACTAATCAAAAGCAGGATAAAAACACTAAGCCATTGGAAAATTTTGCCAATGATTTCCGCGATAGTTTCAGAATCTTCAAAAACACTCTCTCCAAAGAAGGCAATATCCTTGATGCCTCAAACTATCATAGGGCAGAGCTTTATTGCAAAGAAATCGAGCTTGATTCCAAGCCTCAAAAAACTTGGCAAGATAGGATAGATTCACTTCAATTATGGTTTTATCGCCTCACTTCAGAACACCATACCGACCTAGCCAAAATTTTCAATAATGTGATTTTACTAATTGCACTTTTTGGGATGTTTTCATTTGGAATCAATAAATACAAAGAAACACATCTAAATTATGAAAAACAATATTTTGGTAGAGCTATGGCATCAGCAATAGACTTGTCAATTCGCAAAAAATCTCATTCTCTGACAAAATCAACACAAGAGACAAAAGAGGCTTATATTCCACCAAAAGAAGCCCTCTCTATCCTTGCTCTTTGCCTGTCATTTGCAGGAATTTTTATTGGACTTATTGCACTCAAAGACACGAAATGCAAAATTATTTTGTGGTGTATAAATATATTGAGCTATGTCGGTTTTTTGGGAATACTCATCTATAAACCCTCTCTTTTGCTTCCCTTTGTCGGACAACTCTTTGATGAGGGGATCAAAGCTAATTTCCCCGCAATGCAGAGTCTTAGCGTGGTGTATTGTATCTTGATGTTTTTGATGCTCTTCTCCCTCCAAAAAACCGCACGCAAAAACTCCATCATCCCAAGCTAGAAAGCAATAATATTTGCATAAACAATCCTATCAAAGAGAGTTGATGAGTAGGAAACAGATTCAAAAGTTGGCGATTTGATTTATGAAGATGCAAATCCAAAAAGCCTATCCCAGCCACTATTTGACTGCAAAGCTTTTACCCAAAAGCTAGAGAAGGAGTTTTTGAGGGGGGCTCTAAGCTTGTTATATTGTTTAAGAAAATGAAAGAAAGCTAAAATGCAACACAGGCTTGAGTTCAATAAGGGCTTTGTGAAGCTTTTGTGTAAGCACCCCCCCCCCCTTTTTTTCTATTTTTTGCAAACTTTATGAATGAAGAGCTGTTGTATATTCTCTTACTGCTTCCATTCCTTTGACTTGAGCTTGAGCATACATTTTGGATACAAAATCCCAGTTGATAAACTCCCAGAATTTATCCAAATACCCAACTCTCGCATTTTTATAGTCAATATAATAAGCATGTTCCCAGACATCAACGACAAGCAAGGGGATCTTGTTCTCTGTCATTGGAGCTTGAGCGTTGCTTGTTTGGATGATTTCAAGCTGGTTACCAGAGAGGACTAGCCAACACCAACCAGAGCCAAACAAAGTCGTCGCTTTATTTAAAAATTCTTCTTTAAACTTCTCAATGCTTCCAAAACTTGCTTTCAATGCCTCGCTCAATCCAGCACTCATTTGTTGGGCTTTTGGTGTCATACAATCCCCAAAAAAATCATGATTGAAGATTTGAGCAGCATTATTAAAAATTCCCCCACTTGACTTTAAAATAATTTCCAACAAATCAGCATCTTTAAATTCGCTTGATACAATGAGATTGTTAAGGTTATTGACATAGGTTTGATGATGTTTGCCATAGTGATATTCAAAAGTTTTATCGCTCAAAAATGGAGCGATCTCTTCTTTTGAAAAGGGCAATTGTCGTAATTGAAACATAGGGGCTTCTCCTTGTAAATATAACTTTTCCCGATATGGGTTTTATTATTATAAATAACAAAATGAGAGCATTTGTTATAATTTTATTTTCAAGGTTTGGCAATGCGATTTTATCCCTTTGATTTTTCCCCGATTTCCTTTCATTTTTCACAAACTCCACGAGATTTTGTCGTCCAAGAAATCCCCCTTTATCCCTTTAGTGGAAGTGGAGAGCATCTCATCGTCCAAGTCCGCAAAAAAGGGCTTTCCACGCAAGAGATGATTGGGATTCTCTGTGGTATTCTTGGCTGCAAAAATAGAGAGATCGGCTATGCGGGGCTAAAAGACAAGCAGGCAATGACTACACAATTCCTCTCCCTGCCCCTATCATACGCCTCAAAAATCTCACAATCTCAATCTATCCTTGAACAAAAAAACATAAAAATCCTATCTAGCACACAGCATCAAAACAAGCTTAGGATCGGTCACCTTAAGGGCAACTCATTTTTTATCCGATTAAAAAAGATTCTACCCTCTGATCATTCCAAGATCAAATCCATTCTTGATCAAATCTCGCGTGAGGGGATTCCCAACTACTTTGGCTTTCAACGCTTTGGGAAGTTTGGTGATAATTATTTAGAGGGCAAGAAAATTGCTCATCAAGAAAAAAAATTTAAAAACTTCAAGCTCAATCAATTTCTTCTCTCAAGTTACCAAAGTCATCTTTTTAACCAATGGCTTAGTCAGAGGATCAAATTTTGCAAGATCTTGCAAAATTTTGGAGGAGATGAATTGCTTCAAGCGATCAAAAGCCATTTTCACCCAATCGATAAGGCAAGCCTGCAAGATCTTTTGGGTCAGAAGCATTTTTTCAAACTTTTGCCAGGCGATCTTTTAC
>CAUWEE010000105.1:0-4087 GCA_963557095.1 uncultured Helicobacter sp.
TGATGGGGCGATTTTGAGAGTTGATATAGCTTGCGACATCGTAAGCTTCTTCTGGCGTAAGTGTTGGATCCCCCCAAGGCATATTTGCTTTGATGTAAGAGACTGCTTTGATGAGTCGATACATTCCTGCACTAGTATTATAAGAATCTTTACCCCATAGAGGAGGATAGAGATAATAGCCACCTTTTCTTTCTTCATTTTTGACCCCTAGACCATTTTCTTGATGGCAGGCTGCACATTTTTCTTGATAAACAACTTTTCCTTTCTTAGGATCAGCAGGACGGCTCAAAAATGCGACTTTTTCCAAGCCTTGACCTTTTGTTTTTGCACCGACAGGAATACCTTGAGAGATCCAATGCATATAGGCTACCATTGCTTTCATCTCTTTAGAATCAACAGGCATTTTTCTTCCATTCATACTTCTCTCAAAGCAACCATTGATTCGATCTTCAAGTGTGATGACAGCATCAGCTCGTGAATTGTATTGTGGAAAACGACCATAAATTCCTACAAATCCTGCACGATTAGGCATACTTCCACCTAGAGCGTGACAACTAGAGCAAGAAAGATTATTTCCTGCAAAACGCTTCTTTTTATCCTTGGCTTGAGGCCCTACATAGTATGTAGTTTCATTAAGAATTTTGTTCCCCAAGATGACCAATTGAGTATATTTAGAATCCTTTGGCATCTTACTCTCATCAATATAGCCATCATCCTGTAATGCTTCAGGCCTAGTCCATTCGCTTTGTGGCAAATTGATCCCTGTGGCTTTTAAATCTCTAATCGATATTAGAAGTAAGAAAATTGTAATAGTTTTTTGCCAAATTTGAAATAGTTTAAAGATTTTTTTACTTATTTTCAATAAATGAGTAAAAATGAAACATTTTTTAAGATAAATAAAAAGGCTTAAATTTTGCTTGGCTTTATTTCAGCTTGCTTTTCAAGAGCTTGTAAGGCTGTTTTTAGTGTAAAAAGAATAGGAGGAAAAGAGGTAGAAAAACAGAGAATCTATCCTGCTTAAAAAAGGGGGAGAGGTGGCAATGTCTATGCCCAAATAGAAAAAATGTAAAGTTAAAACTAATGCCCACAATAAGGGAGTTTATAATTAATTTCAAGAAGGCACGGACTATGCAGATACTTGGAAAGTTGAGCCATTGAAGAGGGAGGGGCTAAGCAGTTCCAAAACGAAGTTTGATACCAGCAGAAAAATCAATGATTTCGTTGTATCGCTTACCCCAAGTGCTTGAGAGGCTCAGATAAGTATCTACCCAATTTCCGAGTCGAAATCTCCCATTGGCCTTAAGCTCAAGTCCTGATGCGTAGGGGATGTTTTTGGAAGTGAATGTTTCATCTTGATTTTCATAGCGCATTTCGCCGCCAATGCAATGATTGGAAACAAGCCCAAATCCAGCATTGAGATCAAAAGATAAAAAAGAATTAGGTTTGCCTTGATAGCCTAGGAGAATCGTGAGTTTGTTTTGGTTAATGAAGCTTGGCGTGGAGGCAATGGAGAGAAAGTTTGATTTGTCCCAAGGTGCTGTGCTAATCTCTTGAGCAAGGGACATTTGTTCAGCATACCCCAAAGCAACAGTCGCAGAAAAATCTACAAAAAGCCCATTTTTCTGAGAGATAAACATCCTCTTTCCGATCTGTTCAGATAGAGAGTAGATCATTGCGGAATCTTCTGAATTTTTGGAATGCCAAACACTTTCCCTGACGATTTCTCCGCTACCCCCACCAACTTTGAAAGATGTGTTGGAATAGATTCCGTTATCAAGCATCAAGATGTCATAGAAAACAAGAGTAAGAAAAGTTGAGTTGATGTCCAAAGTCTCGTATCGTGGATGGTGTTTTGTAGGGATTGCTTGGGTTTGATCGATGAAGTTCCCACTCACTTCGATTGCCACGCCTACAGCATTTCTCCCTTGAGCGAAGGAGAGGAGATAGTCTCCTCCCAACATCCAATGGACAAAGGTTTCATCACAATTTGGATCGGCATTGTATTTCCAGTATTGCGTCCTGAATTCAGACCAGATTCTGCTTGTTCGCACATCGTTTCTGAGTTTGGCAAACCGCATTTCAGACCAGTCAAAAGTGGCAAGTAGGACACTTTGGGAGGGGTTGTAGATCGTTGAGATTTTGCTTTGCTCATCTTGGGGAGCTTGAGGGATAGGGGTTGATGGAGGCTTGGGAGTTTCTGGGATCTGTGGCGGAAGATCTTGTGCCGTATAGGGATTGGCGACAAGGAAATAATAATTTGTTTGCGTGCCCGCATCATCGTATCTTCCCAAAAGCAAAGCATCCGTCTTGTAGCCCGAGCTTGGTGCGATGACGACTGCCTGTCTGTCGGCAAGGGAGTTGAAGGTGATGTTGTCGCGGTTTGTTCCACTGACTTGGGCTAGGAGAATGTATTTTTGACTTGAGTTGTTTTTGGTTTTGAGATCGATGGAGAGCGTATTGTTGAGTTGTCGTGCAGTGTTTGTGGAATCAATTTGCAAAAAAGCAGTCGAGCCCGTTTGGATTTGGGATTGGTTTTCATAGAATCCCCCTCCATCATAGGAGCTTGATTGGGCTGTGTCGAGACTAACGCCCATTGTGAAACTGCTATTTTGGGCTTGAAAATTTTGAATGCCTAGTCTTTGAGAATGCCCTCTGTCTGATAGATTGATTTGTGCTCTATCGGCGTGCAGGGATTGCAGGGTGCCTCCAGTTTGGAGACTAAGGGTTGCCCCCTCTTGGAGATGAAGATTGGTCTTTCCACCGAAGCTATACTCGCGCGCATTCCATTGGGAGAGCGAGGCGTTGATGTGGATATGCGCCTCTTCTTGAGCGTAGAAGGCGTAAGGGTAGGCAGAATCGATGTTTGAGTGATTGAGGTAGAACTTGCCTTGAGGCATTTCGTTGTAGAGGGTGGCTTGGATCTTTGGCGCGTTTGGGCCGAAGACAAATCTTGGCTTTCCTGATATATCGAAATATCCTGCAATGTTGTTGATGCCAACCCCGCTTTGGATGCTTTTGAAATGCAAGAATGGCTTGTCCTCTCTGTCGAAGTTGGAGAGCGTGTCTTTGTCTATCAGGATGCCATAGCTCTCTGTGCCTATGATGGATTCAAAGATCAGGCTACCTGATGTGTTGAGCCAACCATCTCCATAGAGCCCTATGGCCTTGGGGGCTTTGATCTCGCCAAAGCGCATACGCCCCACCCCATCTACTCTTCCATGGATCCCTATAGCTACGCCATCAGAGGCGATGGAGCCAAAGTCGATCCTCCCGCTATTGAAGGCATTGGAAGTGCCTAGAGCAAGGCGCTTGCCTTTGATTTCTCTGAAGAGAATCGTCCCGCCATAGTTTTCGATCTTGTATTTGGATCCGATGGCTTCGCCATTGGAGTAAATTTTGTTGATCGTGACTTGAGGGTTGGGGAAAAACTCATTCGTGTTTTCGATGCCCATCTCAAGACCCACAGCCCTCTGCATCCCAATGACAGAATCAATCAAAATCGTTCCGTGATTTTGGATGTTCTCCAGCCCTACGGCCTCCTCTTCTGCTCCAATGTTTTGTAGCTCTATCCTTCCACTATTGAAGGTCATGAGACCAGCGATGCCTACTGCATTGCGTGCTGTGATCGTCTCAATCGTGATCTTTGCCCTCTCTTCATTGTGAAGAGAAAAAGCAAAGATTCCCACCCCGTATCCCTTGGGCGCTTCGATATTTTTGATCCTTAGTGTGCCCTTTTGTATCAAGTTGGAGGCGAAGATTCCAGAAGCCAGATAGGAAGAGCTAAAAATGTGATCAAAAGTCAATGCCCCTATGTTTTCTAGGCTTTCTGCTCCCCCTCCGCGGATCCCTATGGCATCCATATCGGAGCTTATAGATGTGAAGCTGAAGTTGCCATTGAGCCGACCATGGCTTTTGTGCGTGATGTGGAGTCCGGTCGCTCCGCCTGTTTTGTGATGGATGGCTGAGATTCTGAGGTCTTGCGCGCTTAGGGTGATGGGGTTTTGTTCGTTTCCCCCTCGGATTTGACCCCAAGCGAACTCTTCTTCATCGATGGGGGTGGATGTGATGTTGGCATAGCTAGAATCAA
>CAUWEE010000106.1:0-4061 GCA_963557095.1 uncultured Helicobacter sp.
AGATATGATTTGTCTAGATGCTGATGAGAGTTATGAAGAGAATCTAAGGGTTGTAATGGAGACTAATCATACTCGCTATCCTTATTTTAAAGAAAGTAAAGATAACATCTTGGGAATGATTCATATTCGCGATTTGCTTCTAGATGTAATGCAAAAGACCCATAATTTAAGTGCGATTGTCAGGCAGCCTATTATTGTTCCAGAGAATGCCTCTATTTCAGAAATTTTGCAAAAAATGAACAAAGAACAGATTCATACAGCATTGGTTGTAGATGAGTATGGGGGGACTTCAGGACTTTTGACGATGGAGGATATTATTGAAGAAATTGTGGGGGATATTAGTGATGAATATGATTATAAAAATGAAGATTTGTTGCAGCTAGATGAGCGGAGTTATCGTGTAAGTGGAATGCTTGGAATTGAAGAAGTAGAAGAGAAATTAGGGATTGTTTTGGGTGATGAGCAGCATGTAACTTTGGGGGGATATGTTTTTAATCTTTTTGGAACTTTGCCTGCTATTGGGGAAAGAATTGAGGATGAAATGTGTATTTTTGAGATTCTTGAAGTTGAAGGAGCAAGAATTAAAGAGCTCAAAGTGGTCAAGAAAGAAACTTTTCAAAATCAAGAGGAGTAAAAACAGGCAAAGCAAATTGGGGGGACTTTCCAAAATAAAATTCATACCCCAAGACGCAGTTGGCTTAGATGATTATTGTTGTGGGGAACGGATGCTTTTGAGATATTTATAAATAGCTAGAATTTCTTTTTGGGTGAGATAATATTTAGGCATAACACCTTTTCCTTTATTGATATTTTGCACAAACTTTTCTAAGGAGAGCTGATTGATTTGTGGGGCAACAAGCTTTTTGTTTTTTCCTCGGTTTTTATAACTTGCAATTATTGTCCCTTCACCATTATTTCCGTGACATTTTTGACAGCTAATACCGCGTGGATTTTCATAGAGATTTTTGCCATATTCAATATCATCAATGAAGTCTTCATCTTTTGCTTGAATTTGATTGAGGCAAAAGCATAAAAACGCAGCAAAAAAAGGTTTTTTCATACAATTCCTTCTTATATAATTCAATCTATTAATTATAAAAAATAATCCCATATTTATGAGGTGAATAAGTGGAGCTTTTGGATGGTAAGTCCCTTTCTGTTTCAATAGAGGTAGAAATTAAGCAAGAAGTTGAAATTTTAAGACAGCATTTTGTTTTCCCAACACTTGCAGTGATCCTAGTTGGAGATGATCCAGCAAGTGCAGCTTATGTTAAGATGAAAGCTAAAGCTTGTGAGAGAGTGGGGATTAATTCCTTGCTTTTTGAGATGCCTAAAAAAACAAGTGAAGAATTTTTGCTTCAAAAAATACAAGATCTTAATCAAGATTCTAAAGTCCATGGAATCTTAGTTCAATTGCCTTTGCCCAAGCATATTAATACACAAAAAATCTTAGAAAGCATTGATGCAGATAAGGATGTTGATGGATTTCATCCGCTTAATATGGGAAAACTGATGTTAGGGCTTGATGGTTTTGCTCCAGCTACTCCTCTAGGGATTATGCATTTGTTGAGTGCAAATGGGATTGAGGTGCGCGGAAAAGATTGTGTTATTGTGGGGGCGAGCAATATCGTTGGCAAACCTTTGGCATCTCTGCTTCTTAATGCTGGAGCGACAGTGAGTGTGTGCCATATTCTGACCAAGGATTTGGGTTTTTATACAAAAAATGCAGATTTTATCTTTGTGGGTGTTGGAAAGGTTGGCTTACTCACAGAGGAAATGATTAAAGATGGAGCAAGTGTTGTAGATATTGGAATCAATCGCTTAGAGAGTGGAAAAATTGTTGGTGATGTAGATTTTGAGAATGTTGCTCCAAAGTGTAGGTTTATTACTCCTGTGCCAGGAGGAGTTGGTCCAATGACAATTGCAACCTTGCTTCGAAATACGGTTAAAAGTGCGAATGCGAAATTGAAATTAAAGGATTTAAATGAAGTTTCTCTCTAAGCTTTATCAGTTTTCTTCGTCTTGGACGGGAACTATTCTCATTGTTGCTTTTGTGATTTTTTTTGTTGCCCAAGCTTTTATAATTCCTACTCGTTCGATGGTTGGAACACTCTATGAGGGAGATATGCTCTTTGTGAAAAAATTTGCTTATGGTATTCCTATTCCTAGAATTCCTTGGGTTGAACTTCCTGTTTTGCCTGACTTTAGAGGAGATGGACACTTGCTAGAAGGAGAAAGGCCAAAGCGAGGAGATATTGTTGTTTTTATCCCTCCGCATGAGCCAAAGACTTACTATGTCAAGAGAAATTTTGCGATAGGGGGCGATGAGGTGATTTGGAATGAAGAAGGGTTTTTTCTAAGGCCAGCAGGAGGAGATGAAGAGATTGAGAGATTATTTCCCCAAGCCCAGAAGAGAGAAATTCTTGGCAAAACCTTTATCAAACATCCTTATATGGCAGAGCATTTAGGGATTGCTTATTTTAAGAAGAATGTGCGTTTTCAAGAGGCTTTGAATGCTTTGAGTTTTGATGGGAATGAATGGAGCATTGTTGGCACTTGTCAAAATGAAAAGACAAAGGAACTTTATGAGTGCAAGCAAAACTTTTCAATGATTCCTATTCAGGCTAATGGAAGTAGGGTTGATGCAAATACTTTGTATGCTTTAAATGATGTGATGTTTTATAAAAAAATTTCTAAGGATGAGTTTTTTATGATTGGTGATAATCGCGATAATAGCCTTGATTCTCGTTATTGGGGAAGTGTGCCTTACTCTAAGATTATTGGAACGCCTTGGCTTGTGTATTTTTCGCTCAATCTTAATAACTCAAAAGAAGCCCAAGAAAGGGCTGAAATTTTAGGCAAAGATGAGGGATGGTGGAAATACACAGTGCGCTGGAATCGCGTGTTTAAGACCGTAGAAGGATTAGAAAGGCAATTAGGGAGAGAATAAAGTGGGAAACGGGTTGAGTTTATATGACTTGTTTTGTAGTTATGTGTCGTTTTTGATGGCTATTATTGGCTGTCAGATGTTTTTAGGTTATCTTGCAAAAACCTATGCTAGTGATTGTATTGAAGCAAATGATTTGCTTGACAAAGAGGGAAAGATCATTTTTAATCCATTAAAGTATTTTGATTTGCTTGGAACGATTGTTCTACCACTTCTAATGCTGGTTTTTCAAGCCCCGATTCTTTTTGGTTGGTCAAAATCACCTTGGCTCAATATGCCAAAAGTTGTGCGCCATTATGGGTGGAATCTTGCGATCTTGTTGGCATCAGGAGGAGTTTTTTTCCATTTTTTTGTTGCTTTTTTTGCAAGTGTTTTGCATTCTTCTGTTTCATCTAAGGGAATAAATTTTTTTCTTGAATACCTTATTGTGCTCAATGTGTTTTTTGCTATCGTCAAGCTTTGTCCTGTTCTGCCTTATGATGGATTGAGGATCTTGAGTTATGTTGGACTAAAGTTTGGCAACGATACCATTATGTATTTTTACTGGAGACTTGCCCCTTATGGAATCTTGATTTTAATTGTGATTGGCATGACTCCCCTTAAGCAAATAATTTATGTGCCAGTCAGCGCAGTTTTGAATTTTTTGCTTTAAGGAGGCTAGATGAAATATTTTTTGGCAACAGATCATGCTGGACTTGGTGTAAGGGATTTTATTCTTGAATATTTTTCAAGCAGAAATTTGGAGATCACAGATCTTTCTCCAAATGGAAAAGAAAAAGTGGATTATCCAGATTATGCAAAAAAAGTTTGTCTAGAAGTTCTAAAAAGTCCAAAGCATAGAGGAATTTTGGTTTGTGGCAGTGGAATTGGAATGAGTATTTCTGCCAATCGTTTTGGGGGTATTAGAGCAGCACTTTGCACAGATGCCTATATGGCCAAGGTGACGCGAGCACATAATGATGCAAATGTTTTGTGTTTGGGAGAGAGAGTTAGTGGATTGGGTGAGATTGAATCGATATTGGAAACATTTTTGCAGACAGAATTTGAGGGAGATCGACATTTTAAAAGGATACAAAAAATTGAAGAAGTGATAAGGTAGGATTAAATGCCAAGT
>CAUWEE010000107.1:0-4051 GCA_963557095.1 uncultured Helicobacter sp.
CCAGTCATTTTGCCTAGAGATGGAGCGATAATGAGCTTTATGCTTGTCGTGGCAACTGCAATTGTGTTTTTCTGCAAGGTCAATCCCTCTAAAATCCCCGATAGTAATGTATTTAAAAGTGGAATGGTTGCTTGCATTTGTGTGCTTGGTGTAGCTTGGCTAGGAGATACTTTTGTAAAAGCTCATATTGAAGAGATTAAAAGTTATGCTGCAAATATCGTAACGCAATATCCCTATCTCTTAGCCATTGGGCTTGCTTTTGGTTCAATGCTTCTATACTCTCAAGCAGCAACAGCAAAGGCTTTAATGCCTGCAGTTATTGCCGCTCTTGGCATAAGCGTAGGACATACTGAACATGTTTATCTAATCGTTGCTTCCTTTGCTGCAGTAAGCGCCCTATTTGTCTTGCCTACCTATCCAACACTTCTAGGTGCAGTGCAAATGGATGATACGGGTTCAACAAAAATTGGAAAATATGTTTTCAATCACTCTTTTATCGTCCCTGGATTATTGGCTATTGGTTTAAGCGTAGGATTGGGCTTTGTTCTAGCACCTATTATGCTTTAACAAAAGGAGTTTTACTCCTTTTGTCCCCCCCCTTTTTTTTGCTATCTTTTGCATTCCTGTATCTTTTCTAGTGCTTTCATAACACGCAAAACATGCTCTTGGTTGCATGCTAAGTTTTGGGAAATCATCTCATAGAATGTTTGAATGGAGCGATCCAAAGACATATATTGATCTAATTTTGGAATCTCCTCCTCCCCCAAGCGATACTCCACCATCTTGGCATAGAGACTATTTTTATCAAACTCATCCTTGATTACTACTCCAGCATCATAGATCTTAATCTTATCCCGTTGCACATCATCATATACCGCGCTCTTTTTAACGCCACCAATAATCATCTCACGCACCTTAATTGGACTAAGCCAAGAGACATTAATCGTTACAATAATTCCACTTGCTAACTCAATACTGATATTGGCTAGTGCATCATTTGGATAGCTTTGATACTTCCTGCTAAAGGTGCTAACATTTTTAATCTCTAGCCCCACTAACTCATCAATGATGCTCAAATCATGAATTGCCAAATCCCAAATCACATCTACATTGCTTTGGAAGAGTCCAAGGTTAATTCGCCTTGAATTGATATAAACAATCTCCCCAAAGTCTTTGATCGCACTCTTAAGATAATTTACAGCGGGGGAATACAAAAAAACATGATCGCAGTGAATTTTGACTTGATATTTTTCAGCCAAGTCATAAAGCTCACAAGACTGCTTATAACTTGTGCTTAAAGGCTTCTCTACAAAGATATGCTTCCCTGCCAAAATCGCCTTCTTAGCAAGTGCATAGTGGGTTTGAGGAGGCGTGATGATAAAAATTGCCTCAATGTTTTGATCACTCAAAATCTGCTCATAAGATGCATAAGTTTTAAATGCGCAGTTTTGCTGGGCTTCTTTGATACGGTTTTTATCCTCATCAAAGATTGTCTGTATCTCAAAAAGCCCCCACTTATGAAGACTTTTGACAATATTTACTCCCCAATATCCATATCCAATCACAGCGCTTTTAATCATTACAAATCCCTAATCTTTCTAGCAGGGTTGCCTGCATAGATTCCACTTTTATTGATATTTTTTGTCACCACACTCCCAGCCCCAATCACAACGCCATCACAAATACTTACAGGCAAAATCGTTGCATTTGATCCAATGCTTACGCGATTACCTATTTTTGCAGCCCTCCATCCTGCATTTGATTTTGCAGGATAACCCTCCTCAAACAAGTCATTAACAAACATCACACCATGCCCGATAAAACACTCTTCTCCAATTTCTACACGAGAGCAAATGAAGCTATGGCTTTGAATCCGTGTTCTTGCTCCAATGCTGACATTATCCTGAATCTCCACAAAGGGCCCAACAAACACCTCATCACCTAAGCTACATCCATAAAGATTGCAAGGTGAAACGATCTTGACACCATGGCCACAGCAAAGATCTCTGATTTGTGATTCCAAAATTTTCATATCTTTTCCTTTAAATCAATGATTTTTGTCTGTATCTCTTGCAATTGTTGAGCAATGCTCTGTATCTCTTGCATATACGCTGAAAATTCTTCAATATTTAAGGGGATGGAAAAATTTTTAAGCTTATTGAGGTCAAGAGAATCTGTGCAAATCTCACACAATCTCTCATAGCCCAAATGGCCAAAAAGATAAGCATAAATGCCAAGTGCTAGATCTTTATTTTTTGCACGCACAACAAGTATGCCCATATTTGCCACACACAAGGAGGATAAGGTGGGAGAGAGAATAGAAATCTTTGGAGAATTTCCTCTCCAAGAGATTAAAATATCATAAGGTTTAAGCGCATTTGCCTCGATCTTCTTTCGATCTCCCAAAAACCTTCGATGCTCAAAACGATCGCTAAAACCCAACAAAGAAAAATCACTCACACCAACCTCAAAAAAATCAATTGCCTCATCCCTTGAACTCCCATAGGTTCTCTGCCCCTTAAAAATCCAAGCCAAATCTGCCAACCTATAGCCATCATTTTCTTGAGCATCTAGCTCAAACATCTCATCAACGCTTAATAAAATTTTTGAATACTTTCCTAAGATATGGGATTGATAAATTTTGACGATTTCATTGATATTTTTTAAACGATTATAACGCCCATCTTTTTGACAGAAAAAATCCCCTCTTGCATCAATATAGAGAATCTCTTCTCTCTTCTCTCCTACAATCACAATACAAAAATCATGATTTTGATAGGGAAAGATATTTTTGGGCAGATCGATAATGCACTCTAATTTGCCCAAAAATATATCCTTAGATTCCAAAGCCTTAAACACACCTTTTCTAAGGATAAAGATCCCACGATTTTTGAGATGCACCAAAGAATGTAAGACAAAGACTAACTCAGGATAAGACTTTGATACTAGACCACTTGATCTCTCATCCTCCTTGATATAGTTTGTTCCTAGATGAGAATGCAAAGGGGGATTGCAAATGACTTTGTCAAATTGCAAAAAGCCATTTTGATTTTTAAAACTTGGTTGCTTCAAAATATCGTTGCAGATTAGATTGGCTTCTTTGAGGCTAAGGAGACAAATCAGAGAGGCAATTTTTACAAAGCGCTCATCAAGCTCTTCTCCATAGATTTTCACCTTTTTTGGAATCTGCAAAAAGAGACTTCCTAGTCCAAAACAAGGATTATATAGACTCTCACCAGCTTTCAAGTCCGCCAAGGCATTAAGCAAAATACTAACCTCAAGAGGAGTGGTATAGAAAAAAAGCTTGTTGTTTGTTTTTTTCTGTGTAATAAGATCAAAAAAAAGCCCAATATCTTGTAGAGGGACTTCTTTGACTACTTTGAGCACCTTAGCGAGATTGAGATGAGGGTTTGGAGGAGTAACTTGCGTATATTTTTGCACCAATTGGCAATAATCTTTATAGATTTTTTGTCGTTTTTGAGCTTTTTGGAGCAAAGGGGGAATTTGATGGTTTTGCTTGAGGACAAAACACTCAAGAAGAATACAAATTGATTCAAAAAGATCAACCTGATAGCGTTTTAGATATTCAAAACAATCTAAAATTTTTTTCACGCTCTTGTTTGGCTGAAAAATCTCACACCTCCCAATCCCGTGAAATCATCAAATTAGAATCGCTCCATTACAAAATCAAGTGTGAAATAATAAGGTGCAAACTTGCCATATCTTGAAGCATCTGAACCATATACATAGACTGCTGGAGTAACAGGGAGTTTCATCATGAGCTCAATGCCATATTTTTGGGCAAACATTACACGAGTTCCTAAATTGAAACGAAATTCAAAATCTATAAAATTGCTTCTATCTGCTGGTTTATAGACAGTTTTATACCTTGGTCCATATTCTCCAGCTAAAAGCCCCATTCCCATCCCAGCAAGCACATCCACCTTGAAATCTTTGCTTGCAAAAACGCTAACAATCGCATCAGTGTTTAATGTATGAGAACCTGAAAGAAAATAGAAAGTTTCAATAGGAGAGTTTGGCTCAGACTCTC
>CAUWEE010000108.1:0-4032 GCA_963557095.1 uncultured Helicobacter sp.
AGAGGGTTTTGTAATCTCTTTTGAATCTCTTATTCTCAATTTGAGTAAAAAATAGGCTTTCTAGAATCTCCTTGAGGCTAGAGTTGGAAAAGAGTTTGGGGGTAGAGAGTAGGGGTGCAGTAGAGGGGTCAAATAATCCTCCATTGAAAATAGGCATATCTAGATTTGGCTCACCCTCATTGAAGATTTTAAACACTCGATTGAGATGGGAAAATCCTGTGAAACTCTGGGGGTTGATATCGAGGTTTGCAATGAGATGATGAAGGGAGATTTCTGCATTGTAGCAGGAGTGGTTGGCAAGAATTTCTTCAAATTTATCTTCAAAATAAGCAATAAAAAGCAGGCGAAAAATAAAATAAAGCGAGTTTTGATAAATCTCATCTAGAGTATGCGTCTCTTTGTGTTTTTCATAAAGACAGATTCCAATTTTTTCAAAAGTAGAGTTGTAGCCATTGATCCCATAGATGATGGATTTGAGATCATCTTCAATTTTGGTTTTGTTGAGAGTATCTTGGTGGATGAGGGTTTGAATCTGTTGTTGGGTGAAGTTTTGGGCATTGAAAATGAAGTAAAAGTATTTGAAGGCTTCTAAATCTTGTCTTTGGATAATTGCTTCAAGATTGATTTCATAGAAAATTTTTTGACTTGAAAGCTTGGAATTATCATAAAAACGCCAATAGCGCCCATTGGTTAAGAAGCCAAAATCTAGTTTGAGATTATTGAGGTAACGCAGGATTTGAAAATGCGGATTGTCTTTGATTTTTTTGTTGTCGATGGGGATGTTGTAGTCTTTGGATTCTAGGATGACGGCGATGTGGTCATTGCTTGAGTGGCGAGTCTTTTTGGGGATCTTAAGATAATTTTCTTTATCTTCTTGTGATGCAAAGAGGAGGAAGTCGGGTTTTTCAAGTTTGCCTTGGATGATTTTCTCATCTTGACGCACATATTGCCATCCTAGAAGTTCTAAGGTTTTAGAAATAAAATCATCTTCAAATTGATGTTCATTTTGAGAAGAAAATTTTTGAGAATCATAGAGTTTGCTTAGATC
This sequence comes from uncultured Helicobacter sp., assembly GCA_963557095.1. GTDB lineage: Bacteria > Campylobacterota > Campylobacteria > Campylobacterales > Helicobacteraceae > Helicobacter_G. The sequence continues at coordinate 1,049 of CAUWEE010000108.1, forward strand.
TTCAAAGATAGATGATAAATCTTGTGTGAAATCATAGAGCTTGGGAAACTCTTCTTCTAGGGTATAGAGCGTAAAAAGATTGTTGGATAAAAAATAAAAACTCATCTTGTGTTCTCCAAAAGTAAATCCAAAAATAAATCAAAGTATAGAGTGCTTTTGCGTGAGGCGATCGTCATTTTCTTGCTTTTGCCCTAGATTTTGGCACAAAGCCCTCAAGCTTTTTCTTGCGATGGAAGTTAATCGCCCAGCGGTGAGCCTCATCGCGCAGTTTTTGACAAAATTGCAATCTTGCATCACTTGGAAGAAGAGAAAATTCCTTGACTTCTCCCTCATAGATGCATCGCAAGGTATCCTTTGCTCTCCCCTTTGCCCTGTGAGCTTTGTGATCAAGTTTTTCTTTGGCGATTGCGATGAGATCAAGCTTCACTCCCACACTCTCCAAAATCGCCTCTGCGATGCGGATCTGTGCCACTCCACCATCTAAGATCCATAAATCTGGCGGCGAATGAGTTTCAAAATCTTTTGCCCGTCGCATAAGCATTTCTCGCATTTGACTATATTCATCACTGCCCTCAAGATGATAGTGGCGATAGGCACTCTTGAGCCATTGCCCATTTTCATACACCACCATTCCGCCCACATTATGCTCTCCAGAATGATGACTGGTATCAAAGATCTCGATTCGATAGGGGATGTTTTCTAGCCCACAAAGTTTTTGAAGTCGCAGCCTTAGCTCCTCCTCATTGTCTTTTTGTTTGAGGATTTCCTCTGCATTAAGCAGGGCAAGATTGACAAGTTCTCTTTTTTTGCCTTTTTGGGGCAAAAGGATGGTGGTTTTTGACTTCAGCCATTCTTGGTAGGGGCTGATCTCTTCTTGGGTGAGAGTAGAGGGGAGAAGCAGGGCTTGAGGCAAAAGGGGTAGATCTTTTTGATAGTGTGAGATGATGGCTTGTTGATAAAGCGAGAGCAGTTCTTGTCTCTCTAGGATTCCTCTTTGGAGTGGGATTTTTTCATAATCACTAGAGATGATTTTCCCCTCTCTCATATAGAGCTTGACAAGCACAGCGAGATTTTCATTGTGACTGATTGCGAAAATGTCCCAATTTGCGTTTTTTAGATGCAAGTCAATCGCAGAATGAAGCTCAATGCTTGTGATTTTTTTGATGCGATCTCTTAGAATCATTGCTTCTTCAAATCGCTCTTGTGCAGCAAGGTTTTGCATCCTCTCTTCAAGCAGGGAGCAAAGAAGGGTTTTGTCTTTGATGCAAGCGATGGCAGAGTGGAGGATATTTTGATACTCCTCTGAAGAGATTTTGCCTTCACAGGGGGCTTTACAGCGATTGATTTGAAAAAAGAGACAGGCTTTTTTTTCGCGTAGGCAATTCCCCTTTTGCACCAAAGCAAAAAGCTCATAAAGGCTATCAAGCATATCTCTTGCCCCAGTGCAAAAAGGTCCAAAATAGAGGCAGTTTTTGCTCTTTTTGTTGCGTGTGATTTGTGGGCGAGGGAAGGGGGAGTTGGGATCGATGAAGATGTAGGGGTAGGTTTTGTCATCTCTTAGGAGGATGTTGTAGCGGGGTTTGAGCTGTTTGATGAGTGAATTTTCTAAGATGAGTGCGTCATTTTCATTTTCTACAATGAGTGTTTGAATGGAATGCACCTGCAGAATCATATGATGAATTCTTGGACTAAGGTTTGAGCTTGGTGAGGCGTCTTTGAGGCGGAAATAGCTTCTGATGCGATTGTGTAGATTTTTGGCCTTTCCTACATAGAGTAGCCCGCCTTTGGCATCGTAGTATTGGTAGATTCCGCTTTTTTGGGGTAGTTTTTGGAGGCTTTGAAGGAGGAGAGATTTGTCTTGCATTAGCTTTGGGGAGAAGTATGGCGGTTTTGCAATATGGTTTGAATGGATTGAAAAATAGCTTTGAGTTTTGGATCTGAGCTAAGGATAGCAAACCCTTCTGTGCATCGCTCTTCATAGCTTTGGATGTATTCTATTTTGTGAGTATAGAGATGAGAGCAGGAGTGTGAGGGTGGGGTAAAGTAGCGTCCAGAGATGGGTTTTTCAAGCTTTTGGGGGTAGTAGCTTTTGATTTGTTTGATTGGGTAGAGAAGAGGGAAATGCTCTTTGAGGGAGTGCAAGAGATTGAGAAGAGTAGGGGCTGTGTAGGCATTGAATTCCGCACAGAGATTGGGGTTTTTAAGTGCGACAAGGAGGATTTGCTCTTTTTTGTGTGCAAAAGATATATACTTACGCACTTCAAATGTTAGGGAGTTAATGAGCTTGGAGATTTCATCAACTTCTTTAAGCTTAGACCAAGCATGATGATTTTTGAGCTGGGAGATGATTAAATGCGAATCTTTCATGTGGCGATTTTAACATATTTGTTTATGTGCATTGGCTGTGGCTACAAGACAATTCCCGTGTGGAGAGATCCGCCACAAGAGAGCAAAGAGACTAAAAATCAGCAGGACAATCAGAAGGAAAAAAGCCAACAAACATCTAAAGAGAAGATTCAAAAGCCCAAATGACAAAATATGATGTGATCATTGTCGGAAGCGGGGTTGCAGGGCTTTATTGTGCTTTGCATCTGCCCAAAACACTCAAGGTTTTACTACTTTGCAAGGAAGAGCCACAAGAGTGTAATACCTACTATGCTCAAGGGGGGATTAGTGTAGCGCTGGATTTGTATGATGTGGATTTTCATATCAAAGATACCTTGGATGCTGGGGCAAACCTAAATAATCTCAATGCTTTAAAGATCCTCTCAAAGGAGAGTTTAAATCTTGTTAAAGACTTGGAGAGATGGGGGATTAGAGTAGATAAAGATTGTAGTGGAGAGGTGCTCTATACTCAAGAAGGAGGGCATCAAAAGGCGAGGATTGTCCATTTTGATGGGGATGGGAGTGGAAAATTTATCCATTCTCATCTATTGAAGCAATAGTACCATAAACTTAGGAACGCAATACATGAGATTGATTTT
>CAUWEE010000109.1:0-4016 GCA_963557095.1 uncultured Helicobacter sp.
ACCTTAAGCATTATGCAAGTTTTCGACGGGGACATGTTTTATTCTTATTATTTGGGCATTAAGGCTTTTATTCTTAGTGAGAACTTGAATTTTGCTCTAGCTCTATCTGTTGGGAAAAAAGCTTTAAGCTTAAATGGCAAAGATGTTTATGCGTTACATGCTCTAAGCCATTGTTACCTTGATACAAAAAAAATAAGGCAGGGTAAAAAGTTTATGCAAAAACACGCTTTTGTGTGGAAGAACAACTACGCTATGAGGTTACATCTCTATTGGCATTATGCTTTGTTTTTGCTTTACAGCAATGATTTGTGTGAGCTAGAAGAAACTTATAAGAGTATGAGAATAAAAAACTCCGAAGAAGGCTTGGAGGATTTAGATGCTAGCTCTTTGACATTCAAATTGAAAATTTTATATGGTCTTTGTATTGAGATAGATATTAAGAATTTATTGGATAGTTGGAGCAACTTTAAAGCATTGGGATTTTATTTTTTTAATGATTTTCATGCTGCTTTAGTTTTTGCTTTGGCCAATAGAATGGACTTGATGGATAGGTTGATTCAAGTAACACGCTTTAGCTTACCTTTTGGTTTTTATAAGCAGAAGAAGCTGCTTTTGGAAGCTGTTAAAAATTATTATTTGGGACAATATGGAAAGGTTGTTGAAGCGCTCCATCAGGACATGGATTGTTCTTTTATGGGTGGTAGCACTGCACAAAGAAGGATAATTTATGAGATGCTAGAACAGTCCAAGTTGAAGATAGGAGATCATCATGAATAAAATTTCCTTGATGCAAATTTTTAAAAAAAGAAACAATCTAAAAGAAGGCATGAGAGATCTAGGCTATGAACTTGTGGAGGAGCTGAGGACAATAGAATTGGTGAAATTGTTTCCCCCAGCTCTTATTTATGCCCAAAATGATGAATTCTTTTATGTGGATTTTGATGAAAGTAAAGATATTGATCAAGGTGAAATTAAATTTGCCTTTAAAAAAGAGATGGTTATCGTCAATACTAGATTCTGTGTGATTTTTAAAAAAGACAATCATGCCAAAGTAGAGTTATTTTATAAAGGTGCTCTGAAGAGAATAGAGGATGTTGCATTGTTTCAGAAAATGCAAAAACATGTTTTGCAAAAGAGTAATTACTATTTGGGCTATGAAAGACGCTATCAAAAAGTATATGAAAATGGAGTTGGCACTTGGGAAAGCACTTCGGCGAATCAAAGTTTGATGGCAGTTTATAAACAATTTAATCATTATTTTAACGGTAAAAAAGTGATCGATTTAGGTTGTGGGGAAGGAAGAGATAGCATATATTTGAAGACGCTCGGGATTGATGTTGTCGGAGTTGATATATCTTGTTCAGCTTTAATCAAAGCTAGAGAACTTGCAAAGTTACAAAATTTAGACATCGATTTTATAGAAAGCAATGTTCTCTTTTTGAATGCTTTTGAGAATGAAAGTTTTGACACTGCTATAAATATGGGTTGTTTGCATATGATCGTTGAAGATAGAGAAAGAAAAGAACATATTAAAAATGTTCATAGGATTTTAAAAGAAGATGGAATTTTTATTGTTGATCATTGTCAGAGAGATTGGGGCAAGAATTTTTTTTCTTTGCCACCAGAGCTATATGACAAGGAAAAAATGGTGATTGGCAATGAGATAAAACGGAGGGTTAGGACAGAATATGGAACAAAGCTAATGAATTTAGAGGTTATTCCTTATATGGAAAAGGAAGAGCGGGTTTTAACAAAAGAAATTACTTCTTTGGGCTTTAAAAAGCTTTATAGTTCAAACAATATTAGCGAAGCTTTTGGAAATTCAGCTTTAATCATTTTTAAAAGGCAAACAATATGAAAGAATTCATACTTTTACTTGGGGCGAATCAGTATTTGAGAGAGAGAGCTTTGGCTGGTGCTAGGAAGGTGAGTGGGGCCGAAGTTTTTATCGCTGATAAAAATGGGATTTTCAACAAAAACAGATATTTTGATGGCTGTCTGCTTTGTGATCCTAGTGATGTCGCAGAACTCATAAGAGCTATAGATTCTCAAATCCAAAGGGGCTATAGCTTTTTGGGTGCCATCCCTTTAAATGATTGGACTCTATCTGCTGCGAATGAGACCAATAAGCATTTTTCTTTACCTCATCTTAGTGGTGAGGTAGTGGAAAATGCGAGGAATAAGCACAGAATGAAGCTTAAGTTTATAGAGCACAAGCTCCCTAGCGCTAAGTTTTTCTTACTTGAGGACGTGCGGGAGCTTGACAGGGCGATAGCAAACATAGGTTTCCCTCTGGTGATCAAGCCCTATGATTTTGGAGGCAGTGGCGGGGTTTTTCTCGCCTCTGATGAGCAGGAGGCCTTGCGTGGCTTGAGGGAGGCTCAAGAGCTCATCGCCACCCACAAAGAGGCCTTCAAAATCAAGGGCGATAGGTATTTGATAGAGGAATACATCAGCTCTACAGAGGAGGTTTCTGTGGAGGTTCTTTGCGGGAAGGATTTTTATAAAACCCTAAGTGTGACAGAGAAATATCTCTCAAATGAGCCTTATTTTGCTGAGATGGCACATCTAGTCCCTAGCCACAGAAACGATGACTTGGAGCTCAATCATCTAGCACACGAGGCCTGCCGTGCCTTGGGCATCCATATGGGGCTAGCTCATGTGGAGATCAAGATTAAAGAGGGTAAGTTTTATCTCATAGAGGTTGGGGCGAGGACGGGTGGCGATGGCATCATGGATCAGATCGAAGCCGCTTTTGGATTCAATCCCTACTGCCTGCATATCGCTTCTTATCTTGGCTTTGACTTGCGAGATTTTCAGATCCCAAAACCCAAAGGCACTGCAAGCATTGCCTTTTTGAAAAGCAAGGAGGGTAGAATCAAAAGCATTAAATCCCTAGAAGCCCTCTTCCTTCCCCAAGAGCTTCGTAGCATCAAAATCAACGCAAGCGCGGGGAGTATAAGCTCTGTAGCAAGGGATTGGAGCACGCGAGAGGGCGTGGTGGAGTTTCTTTGGGAAAATTATTTTTTTAATAAAAAAACCTCGCTGCCCGTGGATTTGGCCAGAGCCTTAAGTGAAGAGCTTTTTGAGGTTGAGTAGTGCGACTTTATATTGTTCTCTCAGCACTTTATCGTTTGTCCTGCGGGGCCTTGATTCTTGCTGTTCATTGGCTTATGACACTCAAAAATGATTCTCTCTCCTTGGCTATTTTGGTAAGCCTTACCTTTCTTCCTGCTATTGTTGTTCCCTTGTTTTATGCAGACAAGCAGACAGCAAGTGGCCTCAGACTAAGCGTTTATGGTTTATTTGGGGCTTTTGGGGTTTCTTTGTGTTTGTTTTTTGCTCATGATCAGCTTTTTATCATTGCTTTAAACACTCTGTTGTGGCTTTTTTTCTTTTTGATGGAGACAAGCTGGGAATCTTGGTTTGCATCTTTGGCAAAAAACTACAAAGCAGAACAGGTTTTGCAATTTAGTTCCATATCTATGAGTCTCAATCAGGTAAGTTTAATGTTGGGACCGATCATAGCAGCTTTGATTTTTGGGGAACAACCCCAAAAAGTCATTCTGGTGAGTTCTTTACTTTTTCTTTTGATCTGTCTTGTTTGCTTAGTTCTTTCTTTGCAAGAAAAAAACAGACAAAACGATTTTTATAAACAAAGTAGCGCGAAAGAGAAGCTTAGTTTAAGTTCTAGGGAGCTTGCTTTGGTATTTGTGTGGCCTACTTTGGCGCTTTTTAATTTTGTTCTTCCTCTTCAAGTTGCCTACAATGGCGGATCGATGAAGGATGCGAGTATTTTAGATGCTATGATGGGGCTTGGGATGTTGTGCTCTAGCATTTTGCTTTCTGCAAAGATTCTTGTCCAAGTTTTGGTTCATTGCAGACTGGGTATTTTGCTCTTGCTGATTGCTGCTGCGTTGTGGGGGGTTGGAGAAAGCTTTATTTTCAAATGCCTTTCAGTATTTCTGCTAGGACTTTGTTTTAATATGACAAGAATAGTTCTTAGAAGCCAGTTG
>CAUWEE010000110.1:0-3998 GCA_963557095.1 uncultured Helicobacter sp.
AAGATTTGAGCCACTGATTTTGTTGATGATTGAGCTCTTGCCAACATTGGGTTGCCCAGCAAGAGCGACGATAATTTTATGTTGCACTTTTATATCCTTGTGTAAAAATCAAACAGCTTGATTCTACTTAAAGCTAATCTTGAAGTCAATAAATTAGGAACGATTATTATTCTTTAGAAATTAAAAGGGGGCTAGAGCTATGTAAGTTTAGAAAGAGAGTGCAAATCCAGCTTGGATCTGTGTGGTATTGGGAATTATGGAATTGCCAAGATGAGTGTTGTAAATGTTAAAAAAAGCAGAAGCATTATTTGTCAAATTAAACCCCATTGTAAGATCCACTTCATTTTGACGATGGGATTGAGAATCTGAAAATTTGTTTTTGAATGAGGCTGTGCCATAAAGAAGGGAGAGGCTAATCTTATCAATTGTCGTATAAAGAGTTGCATAGAAAAGACTAGTATCTACAATCCCTGCATTAAACACATTTCCAATGCCTAGAGGGGAGATGGTATTGTTGATGAGGTTTAAGCTTCCCCATCCGCTATATTTTCCGCTTTGGATAAAACCGAGATTAAATCCTATACTAACATTTTTGACATTTCCCTCTACATAAAATTTGCTGTCAAAATCAATCCCATCTCCTCCTGAGATTCTGCGATTACCATTTGTAATCCACTTTGAGCCATTGCTAAATTCAAAGCTCCCGGCAGTATTGAGTGTCAAACCAATTTTAGATGAAGAGAATTTATATTCCACATTTGCACTTGCTCCCATTCCAAAAGCTACAGAATAAGCAGAAAACATATAAAACTTCACCCATAAGAGATCTTTGAGGTAATATTTCGCAGCTGTGTAAAAATAACCACTGTGATGAGGTTCTGGCTCTGCAAAACTCTGAATCTCTGTCGCACTTGCATTTCCATATCGCCCAAGCCAATAAAATTCAAGCATTAGATTTTCCAAAGAACGATTGCGAATCCATAATCCATCTACTTGATTATTGATCCATTCATTGCTAATCAAAAATCTTCCTGCCTTTATGCCTGTATCCCCATCAAAATATTCTAAATAAGTATCACTTAAGATGACACGATTGAGTGGATCAAAATCAAGGGACATATCTCCTTTTTGGATATAGCTAGGATCTGTGTTTGATGGTCCCCAAAGAGAGTTTTGATGCCATTGCCAAATGGGATAGGCAGCTCTAAAGCCCACCGATAGTCGCATATTTTTATAAAAAGCAGAGCGATATTTAATCCCCATAGTCAAAGCAAGATAGTAGGCATCTTGAATATTGCTCAGGGGTTCATTGTATTTGGGTTTGAGATAATCTGTATAAAAGCCAATATCCCCTTGTGTAATCCCATTTTTGAGAGCTTCATCGATAGAGTCATAGGCTAGAACACTGAAGTTTAAGAGGATGGGGAGGGCAAGGATTTTTTTCAAAGCCATAGATTATCCAATAGGCGCGTATTACCAACTCTTGCAGTGAGTAAAATCAATGTTTGGTTGGGAATAATTAAAGGAATTTCTCTTAGGGAATGATCACAAAATGCAAGATAATCCACTTGCAAACCCTGAAGTTCTTGCATCCCAAAGGCATAAAGTTTTGCTGTTTCTTGCTCTCCATCTTGAATGAGTGTTTTGATTTTTTGGAGAGTTTGGGGGATTTTAAGAGCAGTCTTTCTTTGGGTCTTTGAAAGGTAGATATTTCTTGAGCTAAGTGCCAGTCCATCATTATCACGCACAATAGGGCAGGGGACAATTTGAATAGGCAAGAAAAAGTCCTTAACCATTTTTTGAATAATGAGCAATTGTTGTGCGTCTTTTTGTCCAAAATAGGCCTTATTAGCAAGGCTGAGTGAAAAAAGTTTTAAAACAATTTGCAAGACTCCATCAAAATGCCCTTCACGATGAAAGCCTTCATAGACATAGCCCATCAATTTGGGGGGGTTGAGAGTGATTTCATCTTGACTTGAATACATCTCACTGATTTCTGGAGCAAAAATCGCATCTACTCCTTGAGCTAGAGCAATATCAGATTCTAGGTTTCTAGGGTATTTGTCAAAATCTTCATTTGCTCCAAATTGCGTAGGATTGACAAAAATAGAAAGAAGGGTGTGGGAATTTTGGGCAATCGAGCTTTGGATAAGGCTTAAGTGTCCAGCGTGTAGAGCCCCCATTGTAGGCACAAGTCCCAAAGATCCTCTGAGCTCTGATCGCCATTTTTTGAGTTCATCAATACTTTTAAGAATAAGAGGTGTTTTCATACAATCTCTTTGAGAATAAGTTCTGCGATTTCTCTAGGATTTGGAGCTTGATAGATTGGGCGTCCAACGACGATAAAATCGACTTTTGCATTTTTTGCATCTTGAGGAGTAGCGATACGCTTTTGATCATTCTTGCTTGTTTGATCAAATCGAATCCCAGGAGTAAGCGTTAGGAGTGAGGTAGAATCTTTGATTTGCAAACTTTCCAAGGCTGAACAAACCACGCCATTGCATCCACCCTCTTGTGCCAAGAGTGCGAGAGTTTTGGCTTGCTGTGCAATTGGGGCATTGTAGATGGGGATAAAACTATGATCTTCAAAGCTTGTAAGTGCAGTAACGGCAAAAATAAGCAAATTGTGATTTTTGGCCTCCTCACTTACCGCTCTCATTCCTTCCACTCCAGCACTTGCATGAATAGTGAGCATATCGATGCCTAAAGCAATACATTCTTTGGTTGCAGTTGCCATTGTGTTGGGAATATCGTAGAGTTTGAGATCTAAGAAGATTTTAAAGCTTGGATTGATGGCTCTAATTTCTTGCAAGAACTCCTTTCCATCGCGGATAAAGCTTCTTAAGCCAACCTTGACCCATAGATTCAAATCCTTTAATTTCTCAAGCAAAGCAAGATTTTCTTGTCTTGATTGCATATCAAGAGCGACACAAAGTTGCATGTTTTTCCTTTTTAATTGCATCAAGGACACCATTGATAAAAGCAGGAGCGTGATCACCCCCATAGAGCTTAGCAAGTTCGATAGCTTCATTGATTACAATGGGTGCATCTGTGGAGGTGAAGCAGATCTCATAAACACCTAGACGCAAGATCGCCTTTTCCATGCCTCCAATGCGTTCCAAATCCCACTCTTTGAGGTGTTTGGCAATCAAATCATCAATTTTTTGAAGATGAGAGAGTGTGCCATCAAAGAGGGAGAGAGCGAATTCTTGTTGCTTGTTTTTGATTTTTTTCTCATTTAAGATCTCAATTGCGCTTTTTCTAATTTCTTCATTTCCGCTGTCATAAGCATAAAATAGGCTCATAACCGCTTCTCTAGCTTGGCTTCGTGTTGCCATTTTAAATCTTTTTGTAGAGATTGATAAGTTCAATCAGTGAGTTCATTGCTTCAAAGCCCTTGTTTCCAGCCTTGCTTCCTGCACGCTCTATGGCTTGCTCGATGTTGTCTGTTGTGAGCACTCCAAAGCTTACAGCCTGATTGTATTGCAAGGTGATATTTGCAATCCCTTTTGTTGCTTCAGCAGATACATAATCAAAATGTGGAGTTCCACCGCGAATAATCGCTCCAAGGCAGCAGATGCCATCATATGTCTTGCTTTGGAGCAATCTTTGAAGCACAAAGGGAATCTCATAGGCTCCAGGTGCAAGGATAATGGAGAGATTTTCTTCAGATCCACCATGTCTTAAAAAGCAATCTTTTGCTCCCTCAACTAGTCGGTCGGTAATAATGTGATTAAAGCGACTTGAGAGAATTGCAACCTTTTCATTTGCTTCAAGTTTGAGTTGTCCTTGGATGATTTGCATAAACTTCCTTTATTTTGAGATTTCAGAGATGGCTAAAAGCTGATTGATGAGTGCTTCAAGCTCTTGAGTTTTGATCATATTGGGTCCATCGCTTAGGGCAACACTTGGATCAAAATGTGTCTCCATAAAAAAGCCATCTACTCCAGCAGCCGCAGCACATCTCTTCTACACTTTGGCATCACAGCCAGCTTTGT
>CAUWEE010000111.1:0-3980 GCA_963557095.1 uncultured Helicobacter sp.
GATAATGCGAAGAAGTGCAAACTCCACAAATTCTTTGAACAATCAATCCTACATCCCTAGGATCTCTTCCCTTTACGATGACTTCCAAGCCCCTCCAAAGTGTAGAAGAAGAAAAAGCGTTTTTAATCACATTGTCTTCGCCTACTTCTACTTCTATTCTTAGATGCCCCTCAATTCTTGTGATTGGGTCAATTACTACGCGTTTAGTTGCCATTCTACTCTCCTCTTGAATCTTTAATTTTCATAATTGTTGCATGAGTTGCAATCCCAATAGCAGTTGCTGCCAAAATCCCCATTCCGATTTTATCTGCACTCATATCTGCACCCATTCCCCCAAAAACAGTCTGAAATTTACGATTTGCAAGAGGCTTTTCATAAGGAGCCATGGTGTCCCAAAAATTAGGCTCACTGCATCCAATACATCCATGTCCTGCTTGAATTGGCCAAGAAACTCCACTATTAAACTTGCTTACAGAACAATTATTGAAAGTATATGGCCCCTTGCAGCCAACTTTATAGAGGCAATATCCCTTCTTTGCACCAGCATCGCCAAAATTTTCAACAAACTCTCCAGCATCAAATCTCCCTCTTCTCTCGCACAAGTCATGAATGCGTGTGCCATAAGCCCAAGTTGGCCGATTGTAAGCATCGAGTGCTGGAAGACTTCCAAAAAGCACATAATACATTAGAGTTCCAACAATATTTCTCTCACTGGGCGGACAACCTGGGACATTAATCACGGTTTTACTTGTTACATCACTTAGGGGTCTTGTATTTGTTGGATTAGGATAAGCTGCCTGCACACCCCCAAAACTAGAACAAGTTCCAATCGCAAAAACAGCGGCACTCTTTGAAATCGCCTCTTTACTCAAATCCTTTCCTGTTTGTGCATAAGGTCCAACAGTCAAAAAATTTCCCTCATTTCCAAAAGGAATCCCACCCTCTATCATTAAAATATAGCGTCCCTTGTATTTTTCCATCGCTTGATGTAGCGTAAGTTCAGCTTGCCAACCTGAAGCTGCCATCAAAGTTTCATGATATTCCAAAGAAATATAATCAAAAATTAAGCTATCAATTGTTGGAAATTCTGTTCTTGTCATACTCTCACTGCAGCCTGTGCATTCAGCCATATTGAGCCAAATCACAGGGAGACGATCACTAAGCTCTGCTGCCTTAGCAATAAATGGAGCGTAAGCTGGAGACAAACTTAGCATCGCTGCCATTCCTGTAGCCCACTTCATAAAGTCTCTTCGACTAATCCCTTTTTCCTCAAGCATCGCAGAAATTGAAGAATTTTCTTTAAATGAAGGTAAGTTTTCCAATTGATCTAAACGATTTTGAATATGCTTTCTCTCTTTTTTGTTCATTGATTTGTTTCCTCCATCGATCACAAGAATTTAGTATTTCAAATTTTAAATTAAAATATAAGGAAAAAAATTTTTTTTCTTTATTGCGAAGCTTATTTTTCTTTGCCCCATGTATCCTTTGGTAACCCACACTGTTTTGTGTCAAAAAAAGAAGAAAAGATTTTCAAAAAAACTCAAGTAATCCAAAATAGAATTTCTATCTGTTTGGATTTATCTGTTCTAGGTTCTGGATTTTTGCTTCTAGAATTTTCATTTTTTGACTCATTTGAGCTATTGCATGAGCTTGGGTAACTGCAATGGAAATCAAAATCAAAGCAAAAAGCAAAAGAATAAATAAACTAACAATTGAAATTTTAATCGCCCTTTTGGCAAGCTTGTCATTTTGCATTTTTTCGTCCTAATGTCACCATATGCGCAAATTGTAACAGTGTTTCCTTCCAGTCTCGTGAAAAAGGATCAACAACAAAAAGATATTTTAAGGTGAAATGATATTTCTGCGTAATTTGTTTTCTTGGATCAAATGGAGTAACAAAGCACCACTTTTGTTTCATATTTTTCACATCCTCAAGTAAAACATAATCAAGATTAAATTCTTGAGAAAAATCCTTCCATACTGGAGCATAATCGATTACTTTGAGATGGCTTGTTGCTGTCAAAAAGATTGTCCTGATTTCTTCCCTTAGTCCAGCAAGTTCTCGCAAAAATTTTTCCAAATTATTCTTATAATTTTGAGCATTTTTAATATCAATCATTCTTAGATAATGAGCAATTTGCTGTGCGATTTCTTCAACATTTGCAATACTTAACCATTGATAGCAAATAGACTCTCCGCAAGGGGTTTGGGGTTTAAGAATTCTCAAGGAAGGATTAGCCTTTCTTAAACGATCAAACCATTTGGTTTCATATCCTACCCCTGCTCCAATAAGGAGTTTGAGATCTTTGATTTTTTTAACCTGATCATAAGTAAGATCATAAAATTTTGGATTCTTTTGTTGGGGGACAAAAACACTCACATCAACAAAATCGCCCCCAATCTTTTCAACAAAATATGCATAAGGGGCAAGACTTACACCAACACTAATCTTAAAATCTTCAGCAAAGAGTTGCAGCAATAAAGCAAGGATTAAAATAATTTTCTTCATCTCTTATCTTCAAGTATAGGAAGGAGATCATTGATTTTTCCCACACGATCCCCCAAACTCTTGCTTTTGAAAAAGATTCCATTAAACTCACTTGCTGGCTTAAGTGTTGTGATGACTACTCCACCCAACTTATGCTCTTTTTTCCCCAAAAAATTACTACTTTGCACACTCCATCCGCTATGGGCTACGATAGGATTATTCTCATCATCCTTTCCGATATAAAGCATAATATGCCCCTTAAGCCAAATCAAAGTTGAAAATGGACTTGCATTTTGCAAGATCACTTTTTCCTTCTCCTTGAAATTTAAATTTTGAAGATTGATTTGATGATCGCCATAATTGGCCTGTGCCAATGAGTTTCTAGGAAGATAAAGCCCAAAATTAGCCAAAACATCTCGAATAAATGCAGAACAATCTCTACTTTCATAAAGTCCTCCCCATCCATATCTTTGCCCCATCAAAGCATTAATATACCCTGCAGCAGCCTTTTGAGAAAAAACTTGTGGAAAAGAATGAAAATCTTCAAGATTAATCTTGCTTGTTTCGAGTTTTAAGTGCCCAGAAGATGTGCGTTTTAAAATTAAAACTTTATTTTGAGAATCGAGCATAAAAAGTTTTCCTAGTCTTGCTTGAGTTACAAAATTGCCTCTTTTATCATAAATAATGCCCCTATCATCATTTGGCATCACAAAATTTTTGACTTGAAGCATTTTTTGTATTTGCTCTTGATTAACAAGTGCTAAATCTGATACTTCTACCCAGCCATAAACAAATTCGGTCTGTATATGTGCAAAACGCTTGCTTACATCATAATGCGTAATCAATACAGGAGTGCCATAAAAAATCAATGAATTTTGCCATCGATCAAAGGGGTAACCGCTGCTTTCTGAAAACCTAGGACGAAGTGTTGGCACTGCTCGCACATTAGCATCTTTGACAACAATTGCTTTTTGAATTACACTTGGATAATTTTCAATTTGCATATCTCGCAAAATTCCCTGCGTATATTCCAAAGTATTGGGTTTTAAATTTTCTCCATATCCAGGATACTTATTGAGCGAACTTTGTATCCAAAACACTTCTTGAATATTGGTGTTGGGTTTCAAATCCACAAAAGGGGCAAAGAAATTTTTAAGATATTCTTTTTTTAATCCATCTATGGCTTCTAGGCTTTGTTGGTTTGACACATCTTTTGCATATATGCTTGCATCTTGAGGTTTTTGCAAATCTCTGATTTGACTTGAATCTTGACATCCACAAAATATAGCTAAGCAGATAATAAAACTAAAAAATTGCCTCATAAGCTTCCTTGCTAAAACCAAACTGAAGAACTTTGCCATATTCAAGAACTGGACGCTTAATCAATGTTGGATTTTCATTCATCAATTTAATTTTTTGCTCAAGAGTAAGGGATTGATTGTGTAAATTAAGCTTTTTATAAGTTGCACTCTTATGATTAAAAACAGATTCT
>CAUWEE010000112.1:0-3945 GCA_963557095.1 uncultured Helicobacter sp.
TCACTGTCGGACAAGAGAGCAAGATCAGCGGAAATATCACAGCCACTGGAGGATACACAAGTCATAACAAGCTCTTGCTCAAGGGAAGCTCAACTCTTGGAGGAGAAAACTCTAAGATTAGCATTACAGCAAGTTCGGATAGCTCCTTCAACTTCCTTAAATTTGTCGATGCAAATCCTCAAGCAAACCCAACACCAAGCACAGAATCAAGCCCAAACACAGGCAATCAACTCTATCTCTCCACACTCTCTGCTACAGGTAGCAATACGAGCAACACCAAGAATGTGCTTAGCTTTGATGATAATAGCACAACAAGTCTTAGCATCGACACAATAACAGCTGCTCGCGGAGGAAGTAACTACATTGGAAAAGGCTTGTTTGGCACCAATAGTAGCAATGATAATGCAAGTAGTCTAAACTTCACTAATGGTTCTTCAATGCAAGAAGCAAAACTTTCACTCACAATCAAAACAATAAATGCAAGTTCAACCAACAACAGGACAGCAGCTGCAAACACAGTCAATGTCTCAAAACTTACTCTCACAGGAGGGATTACTGTGAATGGTGGCGGAAGTGGTGGAGCTCAAAATCTCATCACTGTCGGACAAGAGAGCAAGATCAGCGGAAATATCACAGCCACTGGAGGATATGATAGCTATAACAAACTCTTATTCAAAGGAAAAGTAACATTTGGTGGGGAGAGCTCTAAGATTGACATCACAGCAAACAATAACTATTCTCGCAACTTCCTCAAATTTGCTAGCACCACTCCCCCCAACACAGAAAATAAACTCCATCTCTCTAGCCTCTCAGTCTCTGGAAGTAATAGCCAAAATGTTTTAAGCTTTGATAACACAGAGAACAATAACAACTCTACCAATATCCTCACTACTGAACTTATCAAAGCAACAGGAGGAGGCAATAACTACATCGGAAAAAATCTCTTCAATGGCAGCAATGGCGATGCAAGTAGTCTAAACTTCAGCAACAATGGCTCTTCAATGCAAGGAGCTAAGCTCTCCCTTGCAGCTAAAACTGTTCTTGCTTCAGGCGGATCAAATCACATCTTCCTCACAAAGGGATCCTTTAGAGGAAATCTTGAGACAAGTGGAGGAAACAATAACATCATCCTAGAAGATACCTCTTGGACTCCTTTGAATGCAGAAAGTCTCAATACAGCAAGCACAGATAGCTCCTCTATCTCCTCAGGAAAAGTCACAACAAGTGGAGGCACAACAAATCTTGTGATACGAGTAAGCAGCCAAGGAGATTCTAGTGCAAGTCTTATAGCAAATACTGCAGGGAAAGAGCCTGCAATGTATTCCATCCATACCTCTGGAGGAACTTCTAATCTTGTCCTTCAAGGACAATTTAACTTAGGGGCTTATATCAACTATGGCAAGACTGGAGAAACTAACCTTCTCTTTGCCAATAATAATGAGGGAACAGATAGTTTTGCATCAGGTAGCAGTAACACAGACATTAGTCAAGATAAAGTCCTTGGAAAAACCTATAAAGATGGAGTAAAACTCAGTCTAAAAGATAAAAGCATCCAAACCGATGATACAAGCACTTCTTCTTTTATTGAGAAATATGGACATTACTTTGAAGGCGTTTCCAAGGAAGGATTGCTCACTCTTAAATCTGATCGCAAGATCAGCAAAGATGTTCAGAGCAATAGTGGTAGCTCTCAAATAATGCTTCAGACTGATGTCATTAGTGTTCAGGGTTTAGCTGTAGGAAATATCTCTGAACTTCAAGCAAAGAATACAGACGCTCAAACAACTCGCTATCACTATGATGTTACTCTTGAAGAAAATTCCGCCTTTGTAGGACATATCTCTTTGCAAGAGAATTCTCAAGTGACTTTGACAATGAAAAAGGCTTCTAAGCTTTTGACTGATTCTGCACAGCTCAAACTTGCAAATCTCAAACTTGATGGAGCAACCTATCACCAAGAGCAAATCCTAAGCAGCACCTTTGAGCAAAAAAATACTGTGATTGATATTGCCTCTATGGGGAGTGACTTTGCCTCAATCCAAAGGACAGCCAATAAGTTTAGGCTCTTAAGTATTGGGACTGATACCACAGGGGCGGCAGGAAGCCAACCCAATACAGGAGGCACACAAACTCCTTCAGGAAGCAGAGGTCTCACAGGAGGGAGTGCTCTCTTTAGAGTCTATGTTGATCCTACTGCTACAAATGGAACTTTGGGAGAGACTGCAACTCAAAGCGTGGCTCAAGCAGGAGTAAATTCAGAAGGAATCCATACCTACTCTGATGGCATCCTTGTCTTTGAGGGGGATAAAAGCACTCATCATCTCCAAGCCATCATCAAGACAGGCTATGACATCTCCAAAGTCGCCTATCACGGAGGAGGAACAGAGACAAAGGATAATATCGCTGTTGCCACTGTAAAAGGGAAAAATGGCAATGAGGTTACCAAATTTAAAGGTGCTGCTCAAATCCAAGGTTTTGATGTGGTGGGAACGACACTAACAAGTGTATCTGGCACAGATAAAGATGGAAGATTAAATGGAGGAAGTGGCACTACTGGCACTGGAGAATACACGACTTACTTCATTGAAAAGATGGTATCTCGTGGAGCTTCTATGGCTAATCAACTTGCTAGTTCAGCAGCAATGGGGGTAAATTATGAACTCTTTATTGCCAATCTCAACTCTTTAAATAAGAGAATGGGAGAACTAAGAGATAATGCCTATACTCAAGGAGCCTGGGGAAGGATCTTTAATGGAATGCAAACTTCCAATTTTTCTCTAAAGACGCGTTCGATCTATACCACAATCCAAGCAGGATATGATTATGGTTTTGCCCTTGAAGGTGCTAAAAATGTCCTAGGACTTGCACTCTCCTATGCCAATTCCTTTAGCCATGCTAAGGCTAAAGATGTAGATCTTGATGGAGAGTTTAAGGGTATTGATCAAGCCACTTCTCATGCAGTAGAGATTGCTCTCTACAACGCTTATGTTCAAGATGGAGCAAGCAAAGAGAGTAGATGGGCTAATGGTTTTTACTCTGACAGTATCCTAAAACTTAGCTATATCACCTCTAATCTTTCTATCACAGGAGAGAAACACTCTTATAGCACAGCAAATCTTGCTGCCTCTATAGGAGAGGAAATTGGTTATCGCTTCTTGCTTGGAGAAAAACAAAGCTTCTATATTGATCCTCAAATCGAGGTAACTTTTGGTTATCTCAACCAAAGTAATCTCAAACGAAAATTGGGGGCTGCTTGGGCTCAGAGTGTGCAAGAGCATGTCATCACAGTGAGAAATAGAGTTGGGGCAAGCTATGGATACAAGTTTGATGAATTCACACAAGAAGATCTCAAAGCTTCTCTCTATCTTGGAACCTACTATACCTATGACTATATCACAGGGGGATCAGTCAAAATCACAACAGATTTAGGCAAGGTAACTCACCTTGATCCCCTAATTTCTACTTCAAGATTTACACTCAATCTTGGAAGCAATCTTGCAATCAAAGACAATACGAGAGTGTATTTTGATTTTGAGAGAAGTTTTGGAGGAAAGATCACAACAGATTATCAAGTCAATCTAGGAGTAAGGTATGGCTTTGGAGAGAAAAAACAAATCCCTCTTAAGATCAAACAAACTCAACAAACTACACAAGAGCAAAAGAAAGCTCCTCTTAAACTAGAGAAAAACACAAAAAATCTATCTAAGGAGGGAAATAAATCTTGATGAACTTTACACATTACAGCCCAAAGCTCACTCTAAAGCAGAAGTCTAAGTGAGCATAGAGTAGAGAAATAAGTGGGATAAAAAAAGGGGGAGGGGCGATATTTTTGGCATCATTTTTCCAATCGACATAAGACGAAACCAAATTACAATTGGATCAAAGAGATTCTCCAAACCAAAAACTCAACAAAATTAAAAACTCTGAAATCACAAAAAATATTAT
>CAUWEE010000113.1:0-3943 GCA_963557095.1 uncultured Helicobacter sp.
AATCCTATTTAGTCGATATTGCACTTCTTGTTGATTATTGACTTCAATTATAGAAAAAAAATCTTCAAAAACAAGCAAATAAGGTTCGTTGGGTATAAGCCCCTCCAAAATAAACTTCTTCCCACAGAAAATCATCTCTTCTTTGTCCTGCAAGTCCAAAGATCGCATAGAAAGACAATCCAAAACATCAAGCTTTTGTATCTTTCTAGATAGAGTAATACCCCCTTCAGCGATACGCTTAAGCCTTGATAGACTTCCCTTGCAACCAAGCCTCTCTGCGATCATCTCCCCCAAAGAGCGGATATATGCTCCCTCACTCACACTGACCCTAAAGCTTACAAAGGGATGAGCATAGGCAAGAAGCTCGATCTCAAAAACCTCCATCTCACTCTGCTTAAGCTCAAATCTCAAGCCCGCTCTTGCTAGCTCATAAGCCCTTTTACCCCCGATATGCTTGGCACTAAACTTTGGCGGAAAATAAGAAACTCTGCCCACAAATGAGTGAAGCACAGACTTAATCCTCTCCAAAGGATATTCCACAAGCTCGCTCACACAATGGAGCTGCTCAATATCCAAACTCGCACTCTCAGCCCCTAACCACAGCGTAGCCTCATAAGTCTTCACACTCTTATTCAGATAGGGAAAAAGCCGCGTATAAGCCCCCACACCCACAATCAAAAGCCCAGAGGCAAAGGGATCAAGTGTGCCAGAGTAGCCACATTTTTTCCAGCCATACTCCCTTTTTAAGCGCTGAAGAAATTGATTGGAGCTTAAGCCTATGGGCTTATTCACCGCAAAGAGGGCATTCATCTTTGAAGTGAGTCCAAAAACTTCTTCACTTGTTTCAGTGCTAAGAATCGATGTGAGATAGAGTTTTTTTCTTGGATTTGATCCATTGTGAGCTCATAGCCCTCCGGCATAAAAAGCGGATCATAGCCAAAGGCTTGGGGATTGAGTGGGGCTTTGAGAACTTTACCCTTGAGCTCTCCCCTAAAATTCTCCCATCTCACCACCCCGCCTATCCTCACACACAGCGCGATCACACAGACAAAAGAAGCTTTTGATTCGCTCAAACCAAGCTCTTGCAAAGAATCTAAGAGTTTGAGATTATTTGCCTCATCACCCAAATGCTTCTGAGGGATCGCAAACTCCCCTCTTGCAATCTCCTTAGCACCCTCTATCACTGAAGCAAACCTTGCACTATAAATCCCTGGCATCCCCCCAAGTGCCTCAACACAAAGACCACTATCATCAGCCATGACGCAAAAGTCTCCCTCCCTCTCACTTAAGAGCTCATAAATAGTTCTAGCTTTTAAAGAGGCATTTTCCTCAAAACTTGCCCCATCTTCAATGATTTCTATCTCACCCAAAAGCTCAGCATAAGTTCTGATATTTGGGCTTTTCAAAATCTCTTGAAGTTCTTTGATTTTTTTTGAATTTGCACTTGCAAGGATGATATCCATTTTTCTCTCTTAAAAATTAAAATGATAAAATCCCAGAAATTTTAAACTAAAACTCCACCAAATAAAAGGCAACCTATGAATCTTCTCCAGCAAATTCTCCCCCTAGTCCTCGTCTCTTCACTCCGATTTTTCGGGCTTTTTGTCGTGATGCCCGTGATTTCTATCTATGCTATTTCTCTAGGAGCAAGTCCTCTAATAGCAGGACTTGCTGTTGGCGGATATGCACTCACACAAATCATTTTCCAAATCCCCTTTGGAATCTTAGGTGATCGCTATGACAAGCATCTCATCATCGCCCTAGGCTTAGTCATCTTCATCATCGGATCTTTGCTCTGCGCTCTCACAGACAATGTCTATCTACTTGTTTTGGGCAGGATGCTCCAAGGAAGTGGAGCAATTGCAAGCGTGATTAGCGCTTTGATTTCAGATTTATCCCCAGCAGAACACCGCACAAAAGCGATGGCTTTTATGGGAGCGGGGATCTCCATCGCCTTTTTGTTTGCGATGCTTTTGGGGCCACTCATTGGCGGGCATTATGGAATCAAAGTTTTATTTTATATCACTGCCTTTCTTGCCTTGCTTGCACTGATTATCCTTTTTAAATCCCCAAAAGCCCAAAGCGTAATTTACTCCTACCACTCCTCAAACCAAGTCAGCTACCTCAAAGATGCCAATCTTTGGCTGATGTATATTAGTGCTTTCTTGCAAAAAGCCCTAGCCAACCTAAGCTTTGTCATTATCCCCCTTGTTTTATTACAAGATTTCAATATTGCCAACAATGAACTTTGGAAATTCTACACCCCCGCAGGGATTTTGGGCATCTTAGCTATCGCTCCAGCAACAATTGTGGCAGAGAAATATGGTCGTTACAAAACAATGATGGTGATTGGAATCCTCGCCTTTATCCTATGCTTTGTTTTCTTTTGCATTTCTGATTCTCATCGCCTTTTGTGGCTTTTTTCCTTAGGGATTTTTGTCTTTTTTATGGGCTTTAATATCCATGAGCCCATTATGCAATCCCTTACAAGTCGCTACCCCCACTCCTCCCAAAGAAGCTCTGCTCTTGGTTTATTTACAACCTGTGGATTTTTGGGCTCATTTTTAGGAGCGATTTTGGGTGGGGTTCTTTATAGTCATGTTGGCTTATATTATCTTTCACTTGGGACAGGAATAGTGTGCTTTTTGTGGATCTTGGCTCTCATCTTTATCTTGCGCAATCCTCAAAAGCAAAAAACTCTCTTTCTCCCACTGGCTCAAGCTCCACTAAACCAACTCTCCTCCATACAAGGAATCATAGACTACTATCACACACAAGATCTTTGTATCATTAGCTATGATCCCACACAAACAAATGAAGAAAAGATCAAAGAAGATTTAAGGAAAATGCAATGACTTATACGATTAGCAAAAAAATCTTAAGCACTGTTGGACGCACCAATGCCACCTACAATCTGATCACTGAGGGTGATAAAGTCCTGCTTGGGCTAAGTGGGGGCAAGGATTCAATCCTGCTTGCCTGTCTTTTGGAGAGGATGAAAAAACATGCTCCTTTTCAGTTTGACTATGTTGCAGTAACCGTGCATTATGGAATGGGAGAGGATTTTTCTTGGCTAGAAAAGCTATGTCAAGAACAAGGAATCAATCATCAGATCTATCACACCACCATTATGGATACGATTGTTGAGAAAAGGCGTGAGGGGAGCTCATACTGTAGCTTTTGCTCTAGGATGCGTCGTGGAGCGCTCTATAGCAAAGCTTTGGAACTTGGTTGCAACAAAGTCGCCATCGCGCATCACCTTGATGATGCGGCGGAAAGTTTCTTTATGAATCTCACTTATAACGGGGCTTTGCGAAGTATGGCGCCAATCTACAAGGCAGAAAATGGACTTTATGTCATCCGACCTCTTATCCACATCCGAGAGAGGCAGACAAGGGACTTTGTCCTCTCCCAAAATGTCCCCACAAGCCCCGCTTGCAATTGCCCAGCAAGACGACCAGGCTCAGACAAACCGCCTATTGCCAGAGAAGCAACCAAACAATTCCTTGCAAGCCTAGAGGAGAAAAATCCAGAGTTTTTCACCTCGCTCAAAAATGCCTTTAGCAATCTCCACGCCAATAGCTTCAGCGATTTAGCCTTTTTGGATCAGTAAAATCTACTTTGAAGAACTTAGCTCCTCCTTGCTTCTTTTCTATGGCTACAGATTGATCTCATCGCACTCCACTAGTTCTCTGTATCTCCTGTCTCGATAGAGCTTGATGAAGTAGCGGAGGTGATAGAAGAGAATCATAAGATTATAAACCACATAAGGAGGAACAAAGAATAAAAGGACAAACCATGCGTTGAGTTCAAAAATACCAAAGAGTGAAGCATGGACAAGGCTAAGAATTGGATTATCAATGGGATTTATCAGAATTAAACCAAAATACCAAAGCAAACAAACTCCATCATGCCAACTTAAATAAGATTTGCCAAAAAGCAA
>CAUWEE010000114.1:0-3899 GCA_963557095.1 uncultured Helicobacter sp.
ATTAACATCAAGTTGCCCTATATAAAGATTTTGATGATTTGTAATCTTTATTGGGAAGTTGAGTCCATTTGTTTTTTGATCAGATAAAAAAGGAATCTTAGAGATATAGCCAATGATTTGCCATTGTTTGGATTTTTCTGGACGCTCTTTGGGAATTCTGTTTTCTTGCTTTAAATCCAAAAAAGTTGCAAAGAGTTTTGCCTTATGTTTTGGAACGATTTTGATGATAAGTTGAGCATCGATAATAGATGTTGATAGATTGAAAAAAGCTGTATTTGTGGGGACAGAATTATTAACTGGGGTTTGAGGGATGGTGCAAGTAATGGAGGTAACGATATTATAAACATCGCGGTCTTCTATGCAGCGGAAAGCTTTTGTGTGTTTAAGATTTAAAACCGAAAAATTTTCATTGTTTTCTTTACCAAAATTAACTTGGATTTCTAATGCTTCAGCCCAGAAGAGAAAGAAAAATATAAATTGCAAAAAGCTATCCTTTGATCAAACTAAAGTATTATGAAAGCAAATTTAATACCCCCCATGCCCCCATAAGTTTCTATTTTTTTAGAAAGAGAAACCTACTCCAGCTTGAAAAGATACATAGTTGGGGATTTGGCGTCCATTAAATGGGCTTGTTTTTTTGCCAAATTGAACTCCAATATCAAAAACAGTCAGTCCTAATCCTAGCGCAAAGATCAAGTCATCTTTGTTTTGTAGGTCTGTTGCTACCCCTGCACGCAATGCAAAAAGTTTGAAATCAAGTGTAGTTCCTAGGCTAATCATCTGATTTTTAATCTTTGATCCCAAATCTTCATTCTTTGTTAAATCTGCATCTAATGCCAAGGTCCAGATGCCTGTGTTTAGGCCAATACCAGCTCTTGCTTGAGGTTTGATAGTGATTTTTCTAGAATGTAAATCAAAAGTTGGAGCATTGAGATATTTGCCCACGAGTCCTAGTGTAATAAAGCTTGTAGGCTCATAAGTGATCCCCACATCAAGTCCAATATTGGAGGCATTTTGATGTAAATCAAGATCAAGGAAGTTTGAGGCAGAAGCTTGCCAATTTGTATTATCGCTAACTTGGAAGTTTCCTTGTGTTCCTGAAAGATTCATATATTTTAATGCCACACCTACACCAAGATACCCAAGATCTGTATCAAACTCATAGGCATAGCCCACAGGAATTTCAATCAAGGCATAGCTAGAGAAATTAACTTCAGCCTGTGGCATTTGAGTTGTAGTTGGAGTTGTGGTGCTTGGAGTTGTTGTGGTGCTTGTGCTAAGGCTTTGCATCAAGTCAGCAAGCCCATGAGCTTTGAGGCTTCCTCCCCCACTTAGATTTAAGAATGCTCCAATCGCCAAGGCACCAAGCCCAAAGTCAGGGGCTTGTAATACGATACCATCTTGATTTTTGAATGTAATGCGGTTGTCTTCCAAGAGTTGAGAGATATTTTGAAGCAGAGGGTTTATATTGCTAGTGCCTGCACCAGCTTGCAAGCCATTTATATTTTGCTTGCTTAGAGTGTTGAACTGATCCAAGCTTTCCCAAAAATTCTTACTTCTTGTATGCAAACCAGCATAAAGTCCCAACCTAAAGCCACTATCTGCAACGATTAGGGCTGGATTGTAATAAAGCCCCCAAGGCGATTTCTTGACGGCTACTCCAGTTCCTGCCATTCCAAAGGATTGACTTCCCATCGTCCCAAACTCTAGGGAGAAGGCAGAGCTTACAAGGCTTGCTGCAATAGCGCAAGTTGAAATTAATTTTTTCATTAAATCCTCCTTTTGAGATTTAAGCTTGTATTCTATCTTGATTTCCGAAAAAAACTCATCAAAATGGAGAGAGGCTCAAAATAGAGATTTTTTCTCCCCGCTTGAGTTTGGCTTGATTCTCATCAAAGATAGCAATTGCATTGCAAGCTTTAAGTGGGACAAGAGACCCTGAACCATACTTTCCACTTTTAAAGGGTGAAAAATATTCACCATCAAAATTTCCTAGAATCATATTGCTTCTTTTGTCTTTAAGATTGAGATCTTCTGCGATCTTGGCTTGAATATGCAGGTTTTGATGGTTTGTATTTCTGCTAAGTTTTTTAAGTGTGGGAATGACGAGTGTGATGAGATTGAGCGCTCCACTTAGAGGGTTTCCTGGCAGAGAGAAGATAAAGCTTTCTTTGAGCTTTGCAAAAAGCATTGGGCGACCAGGTTTAAGATTGATTCCATGAAACAAAATTTCAGCCCCATTTTCTCTTAAGATCTCTTCAAAAAAATCTGCTTCACCCACACTTGCGCCACCACTTGTAAGGATGATGTCATATCTTTCAAAATCTTTGAGTGCTTCTCCAAGCTTTTCTTTGCAATCAGGCAAGATACCGCGATAATCTCCCAAAAATCCATGATTTTGCAAGATCGCGTGATAGGCGATTGCATTGGTGTTGTAAGTTTGATGGGATTGAGCTTTTTGCCAAGGCTCTTTGAGCTCATCTCCACTTGCAAAAATTGCAATCTTTAAATCCTCATAGACAGAGACTTCATTGATTCCTTGTGAAGCAAGTAGAGAAAGTGCAGCAAAATCAAGTCTCTCTCCTGCTAAAAGCAGAGTTTCTCCCTCTTTGTAGTCTTCTCCACAAAATTTAATGTGTTGAGATTCTTTAATGGGATGGGTGGGGATTATTTTCTCTCCTTCAAGTTTTGCTTGTTCAAAAGGAATGATTGCTATTGCATTGGGCGGGATCATCGCACCAGTCATAATCTTGATGCAGTGCTTGGGAAGAAGAGCCTCTTGTGCTTTATCTCCCGCAAAGAGACTGCCTTGTAGCTTATAGCAATCTTGCAAATCACTCACTGCATAACCATCCATTGCAGAGTTACTAAAGGCAGGGAGATTTCGCAAGACAAGGACATCATATGCAAGAATCTTGCCAAAAGCTTCAAAAAGGGGAAGTTTGCAAGTCTTGAGCTTGAGCGATTGGGATAGAAGGATGGAATATGCTGTGGATAGTGAAATCATTTAAATCTCCAAATTTTTGAGGTCTTGATAATGTTTGGCCAGTTTTTGGGCGACATTGGGCTCAAAATGATCAAAGCTTAAACTCAAAAGTTCTCTAGCTTGACTTTGAGTGTAGCCCATTTCTTGCAAAACAAATGAGGGGGAGGAGAAACCAAAGAGGAATTCTTGTCCATTGATGGCAAAAATCTTCTCCAAATACAGGCTTTGGAGTAGATTTCTTGCCTTGATACCTTTGAGGCGAAGTGGTAAGGTGTTTGCAGCACAATGCTTTATTGGGGCGAAGAGAGAAAGATCGTCTTTGAGAATCTTTTTGAGTTCTTCAAAGAACATAACTTTTTCATCGACTTGCTTGACTTGTTTTGCTTGAGATTTTTGAAGCTCTTGTAAAAATTTCTCATAAAAGCCATCAATATATCGCACGCGAGGGAAGAGAGAGCAGAGCTTAAGTGGGCTTAAAAAAAGGCCATAGCCTCGTAAAAATCCTAGGCTTTCGCCATCGCAGAGAAAAATACTTTGCTCATCAAGCTGAAAATCAAGAGGGATCGCATCTCTTAGTGCATAACTTATATCAATAATCAAGAGGGCTTGGGGATTGAGCTCAAGGATTTGGCTTTTGAGTTTGGAGATGGGATTAGAAGTGAGTAAATCTTGATTGATATAGGGGATGATATACACATCGCAATGAGGTAAATCTAGGATAATCCCCTCTGTTTTGTCAGGGAGTATGGGGCTAATTTTGCAGAAATTTTTGCAAAGCTTATAGGCTTCATAGGCTTGTTGGTGGTTGCTAAGAGCAAAGCCAATATGAAAATCTTTGAGACGCACAAAGAGCTCTGTGAAATCTGCACTACTAAAGCCAAAATTTCCTCCGCTCTCCCCGCCAAAGAATTGG
>CAUWEE010000115.1:0-3888 GCA_963557095.1 uncultured Helicobacter sp.
TGATCATCACTTGCAAAGTGCGTTTTGAGAGAGAAACCCTACAATCTCTTCCACAAACTAAGCTTATCGCACTTACTTCTACAGGAATGGATATCATCGACTTGGATTGCGCAAGAGAACTTGGAATTGAGGTTAAAAATGTTGTCGCTTATAGCACCAATGCCGTTGCACAGCACACCCTCGCACTTACACTATCCCTCATGGCAAACCTTTCTTATTATGATTCTTATTGCAAAGGTGGAGGCTGGTGTCAATCTCCCATCTTTACCTGTATCACAGAGAACTTGTTCGAAATTGAAGGGAAAGAATGGGGGATCATTGGATTTGGCAATATTGGAAAACAAGTTGCAAAACTTGCACAAGCCTTTGGGGCAAAAGTGAGCTATAGCTCTACAAGTGGGAAAAACTCAGATTCGGATTATCCCAAGAAATCTTTAGAATCTCTCTTGCAAACAAGTGATATTGTCAGCATCCATGCTCCGCTTAATCCTCAAACATACCATCTTCTCAATCAAACAAAACTCTCTCTTCTAAAAGAAAAGTCAATTCTTATCAATGTTGGCAGAGGGGGAATTATTGATGAGGAAGCCTTGGCTGAGAGAATGCTCAAAAGCAAAATTAAATTTGGAAGCGATGTTTTAGAAAATGAACCGATGAAGACTAATCATCCTCTTCTTCATCCTGATCTTAAAGACCGATTACTGCTTACACCGCATACAGCTTGGGCATATCAAGAAACACGAGAGCGATTAATTCAAAAAGTTTATGAAAATGTCAAGATTTTTTTACAGAAATAAAAGTAGGGGGGGGGATTTAAGAAGGAAATCCTTCTCAAATCAAACAAGCTCAATAAGAGCCATCATCGAAGCATCACCTCGACGAATGCGAGTTCGATGAATCTTTGTATATCCACCATTACGCTCTTTGTATCGAGGAGCGATTTCTGTTACAAGCTTTTTTGTTGCAAACTTATCCTGCAAATGAGCAAAAACTGCTCGATGCGCATTAAAATCTCCAACTCTTGCAACTGTGATCAATTTCTCAATATAAGATTGTAATTCTTTTGCTTTAAAAACACCTGTTTCAATCTTCTCATGAGTAATCAGGGCAATTGATAGATTCTTAAGCAATGCCTTTCGATGAGAAGATGTTCGACCAAGTTTTCTATAATCATGCCTATGTCTCATAGCTTTTCTCCTTTACTTTTTACCGATCTTCTTTTCAAATAAAGCGATTAGATTCTCAGAAAGTTTTGTCCCGACTGGATAACCAAGCTCTTCCATCTTCTCTGTGATTTCATCGTAAGACTTTTTGCCTAAATTCTTAATGTTCTTCAGCTCACTTTCTTCCATCATCACCAACTCACCAATGTAGCGAATCTCTGCACGATCCAAACAATTAAAACATCGAGCACTCAAGCTCAATGAATCCACTCTAACCATCAAATTCTTAAGCTCAACACTATCTTCTGAAGCATTTTTTGAACTAAAGGCTGGGGCTTCAAGAGATAGATCAGCACCAAATACTGACATTTGCGAATGCATCACTACAATGGCATCCCTAAAAGCCTGCATAGGCTCAATCTGTCCATTTGTTTCGATGTCAAAGATGATCTTTTCAAAATTTGGATTATCTTCAAGCAAAACATTCTCAATATTATAAGTGACATGCTTGACTGGGGTAAAGAATGCATCTAGAGGGATAAAACCTTCGGGCAATATCTTACGAATATCCTCACTTGGAACATAACCGATTCCATTCTGAATTAAAAGCGTAAGATTAAGCTCTGCACCTTCATCAATAGTTGCAATATGCAAATCTGGATTTGTTACTTTTACCTCATCTGTCATAAAGTGACTTGCTTGAAGCTTTTGAGATCCTTTAAAACTATATGAAAGCTGCATTGGTTCATCACCTACTTTTTCAGGAACTAAGAATTGAATATTTTTTAAATTCACAACAAGCTGAGAAACATCTTCAACAACTCCGCGAATGGAATCAAACTCATGAGTTACGCCTTCAATTTGAAATCCAATTGGAGCAAATCCAACCGAACTTGACATAAGCAAGCGTCGAATAGGGTGAGCAAAAGTAATGGCATATCCCGTCTCAAAAGGATATACAGTAATTTTGATACGATTTTTTCCCACTTCCTCCACAGAAATATCTGTGGGAACATAGGGGGCTGTTTTAATAGTTTTCATTTACACACCACCTTAAATTATTTTGAATACAACTCAACAATCAAACGCTCTTCGATTGGAATCACCACCTCTTCTCTTGCGGGATAGCGAGTAAAGATTCCAACTTTTTTATCCTTATCCACATCAAGCCACTCAGGGAGAACACTTTGTGAAGAAAGCTCGATTGCACGAATAATTTGGGGATTATTCTTACTTTTTTCTTGAACTTCGATCTTTTGTCCAGGCTGAACCATATAGGAAGGAATATCAACCCTTTTGCCATTCACCAAAATATGTCCATGGGTCACAAGCTGTCTTGCAAAACGCCTTGTTGTCGCAAAGCCCATGCGATAAACAACATTATCCAATCTCTGTTCAATCAGACGCACAAGATTTTCTCCTGTATTGCCCTCAATCCTACTTGCTTCAGCAAAAAGGCTTCTAAATTGTCTTTCGCTTACACCATACATCATTTTTGCTTTTTGCTTCTCACGCAATTGTAATCCATATTCTGAGATTTTTCCTCTTCGTTGGCCATGTTGTCCTGGTCCATAAGGCCGCTTATCTAAGGCGCACTTTCCTGCAAGTCTTCGCTCGCCTTTTAAGGCCAAAGAAACGCCAAATCTTCTTTCAATTTTTTCAACAGGTCCTCTATATCTTGCCATTTCTTCTCCTTATACTCTTCTTCTTTTGGGTGGCCGACAACCATTGTGAGGAAGTGGAGTAATATCTTTAAACCAAAGCACTTTAATGCCTTCAATCGCACCTACACTCTTAACAGCAGTTTCTCGACCGCTTCCTGGTCCTTGAACTTTAATTCCCACTTCTTTGATTCCATGCTCTTTTGCTTTACTCATCGCACTTTCAACAGCTTGTTGAGCTGCATAAGGAGTAGATTTTTTGGAACCCTTAAATCCTAATCCACCTGCAGTTGCCCAACAAATCACATTGCCCATTTCATCGGTAACTGTTACATTGGTATTATTGAAAGTGGCAGAGATATAAACAATCCCTCTTGCAATATTTTTTTTGACAACTTTCTTTTTAACTGTTCTTTTTGCCATCTATCATCCTTTATTTGCTACCCACAGTTTTTTTCTTACCCTTTCTCGTGCGAGCATTATTTTTTGTCGTCTGCCCACGAACAGGTAAGCCTTTTCGATGTCTAAGACCTCTATAGTTTCCTAGATCCATCAATGCCTTGATATCCATCGTCACTTTTTTACGCAAATCACCCTCAACCATGTAGCCTTCTTGGATTTTTTTAGCAATCAAAGAAACTTCATCTTCGCTGAGATCATTAACTCGCTTATCAAAAGAAATATTTACGGAATTCAAGATATCTCTAGAGCTCTTAAGTCCAATACCATAAATATATGTGAGTGCATACTCAACTCTTTTCTTTTTTGGCAAATCTACACCAGCAATCCTAGCCATAATTTATCCTTGTCTTTGTTTATGTTTTGGTGTGGAACAAATCACGCGTATCACACCTTTGCGTTTAATAACTTTGCACTTATCGCACATCTTTTTGACCGATGGTCTAACTTTCATTTACATCCTCCTTAATTTGTGATGCAAGAAGTGATTTTATAGAGCCTAAAATTTAAGCAATATAAACCTTAAATTATAGCTAACAATTGTGCTTAAATTCCCATAAATATCATTAACTTCTAACCCTCAGGCCTTTTAATCATAATCCCAT
>CAUWEE010000116.1:0-3843 GCA_963557095.1 uncultured Helicobacter sp.
ATGAGGAGAATGGCTATTTGAGCGCAAAAATCGAGCCCTATATTCAAAAGATAAAACTTGATTATATTTGGCTTCTTGATGGGAGGAAGAAGTGATAAAAAACTTAAAAGATAATCTTGTATCTGCACAAACTAAACTTGAACTTGAGAAGTTTTTAGGGCTTTTGGAAAAGTATGATATTCAGATGATGCGCGATTTATATCAGGTTGATCGAGATGAGTATGAGGCATTGGCTTTGCTCTTGAGGGAAAAGATCTTGGCTCTTGTGCTTCAAAAGGGGGATATAGGAGAGAGTTTTTATTTAATTACCTATCTTCTTTTTGCACCAATTGAAGATTTTTCAGAAGATGAGAGGTTTTACCCTTTTATTCAAACCGCTCAAGCTTGTTTTCTATCTCAGGGCTTAGGTGAGATTGAGAATTTGATGCTTTTAGAGCTTGAGGTGCTCTGCCTTATCCTTAATGGTAAGTCAAAGCAGGCGATTAAACGCTACATTCAAGGTATTAGTCATCTTGAGATTCACACAAGTGCGATTGGCAAGGCTTCAGATTTTATCCGTCGCTATTTTCCTCAAATGGGGATTGGAATCGAGATTTTTCTAGAAAGTGTCAAAGAGCTTTTAAGTCCATCATATTACACGGCTTTACCTCTGCTCAGAGCAAGATCAATTCTTAATTGGCAGCTGCATTGCTTTTGGAATGTGCCAACTTTTTTTAATCATCGCTCATGGCTTAGTCTGTATCCCTTATGGAGAGAGCTTTTTTATTTTTATCTCAAGGATTCAAAGGTAGAAAGCCTTGATCATGCAATGTATTTTCAGTTTTTTATCTACCATATGTGTGGCAATAGTTACTCCTCTCAAGAGGAGTGGAGGCAGTTTTGCATACAGATTGACAAGGAGGCTTCTGGGCGTTACGAAGAGTTTGGTAAGGAGCATCATTTGGGAGTAGCTGAAGATGTGGAAGTGCAAACTCAAGGGGGGAAAATCGTCATTGGGATTTTGCGAGATCGTCTTGTAGAAAATTCGCCTTACAAGGTCGAATATAGTTTCTTAAAGCAGCTCCTTAGCTCTAAAGAATTTAAAGAAAAATACATTATTAAGATTTTTTTGATGAGCTTGCTAGAAAAGAGTGATAATGATCAAAAGACACTTCAAAGCTATCAAAATCTTGGCATTGAGATTTTTGATGTGGGATGGGAGTTCAATGCCAAAGGTTTCTATAACTCTCATTTACAAAAGGCCCTCAAACTCAATGAGTTGATACGAAAAGAGAGAGTGGAGATTCTTATTAGTCCCAATAATGGCTATGGGATCAGTGATTTTGTCCTCTCTGTGCGTAGCGCAAGGAAACAGATTTTTTGGTCTCATGGAAATTTTGTCTATGATATCCCTGCCATTGATTGTGCAATCACGCACATTTGCGGAAATTCTACACAGATTAAACATGAAGGAAGGGTCTTTGTTGGAGTGCCAGTAGTGATGGATCAAGAGTTTTACAATCCTCTTGTTGCACAAGATTTGATTGAGCAATATCGTGCTCAATATCCAAAAGACAAGCGAATATTGGGAACGATTGGGCGTTTGACAAAAATTGATAGTTTGCCTTATCTTAGAATGCTTGTAAGGATCATGCAAGAATTTCCACAAACGATTTATCTTGCCTGTGGGAGTGGAAATATAGAAGAGATCAAAGATAAATTGAGATCAATTTTAGGCAAAGATTACACAAGTTTTATGCAGAGATTTTATTTTTGTGGCTATGTCAATAGTGCTATTTATGGACATATTATTGATTTTTGGCCAGATAGCTTCCCAATGGAGCAGGGGGAAAGCCGTATTGAGTATGTAGCAAAGGGCAATCTATCTTTGATCCTTGCAAAGAATCCTAGTATGGTGAAGAAAGAGTGGAAAACAATGGCAATTGATGAGGAGGATTATTATCAGAAAGCCTGCTTTCTTTTAAGTCTTGATTCCAAGCAGAGGCAAAGTCTCTTGGATGAAATGATGGGCGGGCTTAAGCGATACAATCAAACACGAGAAGAGCTAGGGGTGAAGAGCTTTATGGATTGTTTGGATGCAGAAACTTCTCATTCTCACGGCATCTAATCCAGCAAGCAATCCTCGTCCAAGACGAATGATTGAAAATCTTAAGGGATATTTTGAGCTCTATGCGATGGGAATAGGAACGCAAGAAATCAAGGGCGTCAAGACTTTTAGCTTTCCAGCTTACAGCAAGCGTAATCTACTGCAAGAGATCAGGCTTTATTGCGATGTTTTATTTGCCTCATGGGAGAGACTTATTTGGACAAAAAATCGTCTTGAAATTGTGCCTTTCTTAGAAGAATATGAGTTTGATCAAATTATTTGCTTTGATTTACCTCTCTTGCCCATTGCTCTGAAATATAAAAAAAGAGCCAAGCTTATTTTTGATGCTCAAGAATATTTCCCCGAGTGGCTGACT
The DNA here is from genome assembly GCA_963557095.1 of uncultured Helicobacter sp. Taxonomy (GTDB): domain Bacteria; phylum Campylobacterota; class Campylobacteria; order Campylobacterales; family Helicobacteraceae; genus Helicobacter_G. The sequence goes on from CAUWEE010000116.1 coordinate 2,463, forward strand.
TCAAGTTTGAGATGGACTCTGCTTTTTAAGCGCTTCAATACTTATCTATGTAGAGAGTTTTTGCCTCAATGTGATGCTATCCTAACTGTTTCCCCAAGCTTTGTAGAGCGATACAAAAGGGATTTTGGGATTAGCCCTAATTTGTATCTTTCTTTGCCTTATTTTTATGGGATTGAGCCCAAGCCTTGCGATGAGAGAAATATTAAGATTCTCTATCATGGTTCACTTTCTTCCAATCGTGGAATTGATCAGCTTTTTGAGCTCTGTGATCGCCTAGATGAGCGTTTTTCTCTTGATCTTATTTTGGTTGGTGGAGAGGCAAGACAGAGAGAGAAGATTTTTTCTCTTTTAAAAGAGTCGCAAAAAAGGGGCAAGAGGATTCGGATTTTGCCCCCTGTGCAGTTTGAAGATATTATTCCTTTTGGTTCAAACTATGATATTGGACTTTATTTTATGCCCCCAAATACTTACAATCTTCTCTGCACTCTTCCAAATAAGTTTTTTGAATACATTGGCTCAAGTCTAGCCATTCTTAGCACGCCAAATACAGATGTCATCCCTTTTGTAAGAGAGTATGGCATCGGAAAGCTTGCCTTAGATTTTTCTCCTAAAGCCATGGCAGATCTCATCAATTCTTTAAGAGCAGATGAAATTTATGGATTCAAACAAGCCTCCTATCGTGCATCAAAGAAACTCAACAATCAAGAAAATCAAAGCAAGATTCTCTCATTGCTTAAGAAGTTATAATTTTTGAAGATGACTTAGCTAAACTCTCTGCTTTAAATCTGAATTTTTAAGGAAATCTTATGCCAAGGGTTGGAATCATTGTCCCAATTTATAATGTTCAAAACTATTTAAAAAAATGCCTAGATTCTTTGCTCGCTCAGACTTATCAGAATCTTTCTATTGTCTTGGTCAATGACGGCAGCACAGATATGAGTTTGGAAATCGCAAAAACTTATTGCGCTTTAGATTCTCGTTTTGTTTTGATTGATAAGGAAAATGGAGGTTTGAGCAATGCGAGAAATGCTGGGCTTGATTTTTTGACAAAGGATTTTGAGAGTTTTTGTCAAGCCCCTGGGATTCGATCTGTTTTCTCTAGCTCTCTAAGCTCTACTTATCCCCCCCCCCCCCTATAGGCTCTAAACAGATTGCCTATGTGTTTTTTCTAGATAGCGATGATTTTATCCAACCTGATTGTATTGGCTCTTATGTCCAAATGGCGCAAGAAAACAATTTGGAGATTGTGGGTTCAGGTATTGAGCGTTATAGCAGTGATTATGAATTGATGGGAAAGGATTTTAGCCTGTTTGAAAATATTGCTAAAAATGAAATCCTAGAGGGGGAGGCAATCTTAAGAAAGATTTCTCAAAACTACTTT
>CAUWEE010000117.1:0-3811 GCA_963557095.1 uncultured Helicobacter sp.
TTGAGACGATGGTGCCATTTTCATTGATCACCACATCTCCAATAAGAGTGGTATATCCTGCTTCTATGAGCCCCTTGTTGATGATCTGCCCTGCCTCTATCTTGAGATCTTCTGCACTCACGCCTAGACTTGAGAAAGCATTGGGATCGATGCTTTCTTGTGATTCTTGAGTTTCTTGTAGTCTTTTCTTGAGAGTTTGTTCTAGTGAGTTTAGGGCTTGTTGTTCTTGGGATTTGAGTTTGTCTTGATTGTAGGTATTTTTGAGTTCTTGAGTGATAAGGGTGGGATGGAGAGAGTTTGATTGGAGATATTCTTGAAATGAAGAGGAAGAGAGGAAGGAAGAGAGATCTGTGTATTCTTTTCTATTTTCTTGTGTGTAGTTAAACTCTCCTATTTTTTCTAAGGCTTGAGTGAGAATGGAGCTTTGTGTAGAGAGGATAAGGTCTTTGGTGTTGTAGTGGGGGAGAGTGGGTTGGGTAGAATGATAGAGAGAAAGATTCATCATGATTCCTTAGAAGAGATATTTGTAGCCTAGGGTGAGGGTATGATTAAACACAGTGGGATCTAAAAACACACTCACACCTACAACAGGAAATTCCAAAATCAATTCCAAGATATTGTTTTCAATTTGCGTTTTAAGCCCAAGACGCAGATCAAGAGAGCCACTTCCCAAAATAACTTTTTCCTGTTTATTGGGATTGGACTTTAGTAAATCCTTTACTGAAATCAGTGTAACCCCTACTTTTATCCCTGCAATGACTCCAAAACGACGATTTCCATTTTTTATGAAGTCAAACAATCCATCAAAGGCATAAAATAGATTAAATCCAAAACCATTAGAAAAATTAGCGTACCTATAAGGGAAAGAACCATTAAAAATCCCAAAATCTTTTGGAAGATACATAAAACCAAAACCAAGAGTCTTTCTTATCCCTCTTTTTTCTTCTATGTATTTCTGCCAACCCCCGACAAATGCAACATTTCCACTCCAAGAATATGGAGATTGTTTAAAAACACTAAGATTGATCCACATAGGAAGTGGGATAGGTTGATGAAAAAGTCGTATCATCCCCACTCCTCCCTCAACTCCTACAAAGGTTCTCCACTTGCCTATTTTAGAATCTCCATAAGCAACTATAAATAGCAACAAACCTATGCAGACCTTTTTCATCAAATTCCCCTAAAACACATATTTATAGCTCACAAAGGCTTGAGCGAAAGTGTGAGCATAAAATACTTTTGTATCATATTTGCGATGAAACGATAAGGAGGCGTTGTTCCATTCAAGAAGAAAGCTATCAGACTTTTTGAAAACTTTCAAAGGAATTTTGGCAAGAAGCTCAATGCGATGATGTTTTGCAATAAGGATACTTGTTCCAAAGCGTAAGAGTGGAGCTCCATATGAAAATTGATTATCCACAAAGCAATCATTATTCATATCAACCCAAATAGTTTTTGGGGGGATGATGATAGGGACTTTGAGAGCAAAATGTTCTCCATATTGGATCTTTTTCTTGGGATTTGGAATGATATAGCCATATCCAATCCCTACAAAAACACCTGCTGTCATTTTTTCTCTAGCGATAAAATTAACTAAAACATCTACATTTGCACCCATCATAGATGTGGAAGTTGAAATTTTTCCATAGGCTTTGTTTTCTCCCCAAGTTTGCCCATATCCTGCAAATACTCCCCATCGAATCCCTAAATAATTTTTTAAGAAAAAATGTTCTGTTCCTAAAACCACATTCCCAATCATTCCATCCTCTCTTAAGATCTCTTTTTTGAGATTAAGAGGTTTAAGATTGTTTTGCCTAATGTCAAAAACACCTAAATTTCTAGCATACCCTCCCTCAATGCCGATATAAAATCGAGCAGAGAGTGGATAGGTTAAAATCAAAAGGACGATCAAGATTCTTGTCTTCATTTTTTGTCCTTTTTCAAAACATTTAAAATTCCAAAAAGTTCCTCATTGGTAATGGTAATGCCGTCAATTTTCTTTTCTTCTCGTGGTTCTCCTCTTGGAGCTAAAATCCCTCCAAGAGGTTTATCTGTTTTTATTTTGATGGGTTTGCTCACTGATGAAGAGTGAGTTTTTGGCGTGACTATTGTTGCTCCATTTAACCATTTCCCGCCCCCCAGAGTTCCTTCTGCAAAAAGAAGATTGCCAATTACCCCCGGCCGAGTTAATGAATCTGTTTTGAAAATAAGATCCACTAAAGCAAGACTTCCAGCCATCAATCCTCCCAAAATATTCACATTCCCCCCGACTCCTACTTCTTGATTTGTGCCAACTTCAAGATGAAGCAAAGAGTTAGCTTTGATCGTTTTTGTTTTTATGGAAGATTCTTCTTTCGCACTGATATAAGCTCCTGTAAGCTTAGTTTGATTACCCACTTTGATTTGAGTGCTTTGGGATTTGATACCACTTTGTTCTGCTGATCCTGTAGAGACATTTGCTCCAAGCTTTCCATTGACTTTTATTGGGGTTGTCAAAAAGGCAGAGCCTATACTTTCTGCTTTTGCGAAGGCATCCCCATTGATTGATGCGTGAAGTTCTGTTTGTGTCTTGATTTCAAGATTACTATCTGCTGTGATATTGATCTTATTTCCTGCAAGATTCCCCCCAGCAATTGTGATATTCCCTTCATCTTTGTCATTTTTGTTGGCAGTGATATTGATCGCATTGGATGTGATGGTGGCATTATTGACTTGAGTATTGATCGAAGCGTTTGCCTTGCCTATGCCATAGGCTTCTACATCAAGGATGGAGGGCACATTGACTCCCACAAGCACATCATATTTCAATTCAGCATTGCCCCTGATATGCACATCTTGACTTCCTTTGATATTGACATTGGAAGCTGTGATGTTTGTTTCATTTTTTGTTGCGATGTTTGAGCCGATGATATTTGTATTTTTCTCTGAAGTGATAGCAATATTGTTTCCAACTAGTTTGCTTCCTGTGTTGATTGTAGAGTGGGAGAAAGAAATATTTTCATCCATATTCATAGGGAATAGCGTATCAAACTTATTTCCTCCACTTCCATATCCTCCAATTGTTGCCAATCCTCCACCACCAAGCCCTACTTGGAATCCTACTCTATCAATCTTTGTGCTTGTGTTTTCTGTCACCTTATTGATGGTTTGATGATTTTTAATACTCACATCTTTTCCCGTGAGGTTTATCTCTCCCCCATTGAGATTTGAGCCTATGATGTTGATATCCCCTCTAGGATTGCCTTGCTTATTTGCTGTAGTGATACTGATCTTATTTGCACTGATATTTGCACTAGAGCTTGTAGTCTTTTCATATTCTTTATCATAAGTTGTCTTTCTCTCTTCATAACCCATCCCCACATTCACTCCCCAAGCATTAGTATTTACACTAGCTCCTATACCAAAGGTCTTTTGAGTGCTTTCTTGATGAATAATTTGAGTATAGCTATCACTGAGGGCTGTGATACTCACATCTTTGGCAGAGATCTCAATACTCTTTGATTGAGTATCTATGGATTCCAATCTTGCATTCTTCCCTGTCTTAAGAGAGATTGTGTTTGCACTTAGAGTTTGATTGTTGTGAATAGCTGTATCTGTTGTTGTGGTGGTATTTGTTGTTTTTGAACCAAGAGAGATTCCTACATTGTGTCTAATCGCTGTTTTTTCATCGTGAGTGAATGCCCCTGTGGTTTTCTCTCTTTTTTCTTCTACTGTGTGAGTTGTATCCGCCTTTGTGCTTAGGAGCAGATCCCCTCCTGCATTCATTGCTAGCTTTTCCTTGGCTTCTGCTTTGAGATTAAATCCTGTGAGA
>CAUWEE010000118.1:0-3794 GCA_963557095.1 uncultured Helicobacter sp.
GAGGAAGTCGGGGAGATTTACTTATTACAAGGCACTAGGTGAGGGGCAAAATAATTGCCAAGATTTCATTCAAGATGTGAAAAATAGATACCAAGAGATATTTAAGCAACAGGGGGCGAGGAAATGAAGCTTTATTCTGTTTTCCTCATTGCCTTGATGATGGTGAACTTTGCTCTGATGGCTTATAAAAGCAATCTCAAAAAATTTTCTCATCGAACATAATTGGATTTTTTACATATTTCTCGCTCGCTCTTTTATTCTTGCCTGGGGAAATCTTGACTTAGACGCAAATCCATACACACCTTTTGTTTTTGTAATGTCGGGGATACAATTTCTTATCCATTGCAAAATCTATTGCCTTAAACTCATCTACTTCGTATTGCATTGGATATAAAGAATCTTAATGCCTAGATTCTTCGCTTCTCTCCTTACACAAACAAACTATTTCTTAAGAAACTAGAAACAAGGACATAAATACCATCCCAACAGCAAAATGAAATAAAAAAGAGATTAAATGCAAACTTCCAAACACCTTTGGCACTTTTCTACCCCCTAATCTCTTTTTTAATCCCCCCTCCTCGCTACCCATCCAAAAATAATCATTTAAGCCATTCCAAAAACGATCATTTCATCAATAAACAGCTTTCACAAATTCTAAACGAGCTATGATCTCTCCATCAATCAAAGAGAATAAAGCTTTGAGAAAAGATATAAAAAAGGTGCAACAAACAATGTAGCAAACCTCAGTGTCCCGCACTTTCCCTTTGGAACTCGTAGGGTAATTAGAATCCCCCACCACTATTTGGATCTCCCCCATTATTTACACTTCCCCCATTTCCTCCCTTATCTCCAAACACACCTTGAATATTTTTTCCTTGTGTCATTAGCCCAAAGAGTCTTCTCTCACCAATTTATAGGATAAAAAACTTAGAGAGGATTGATTTTTCATACAACTTAGTTAGGGGCTTTGATAGGAGAATTCGCAATCTAAGTAAGCTCAAAGTCTTTCTTGGATTTCAAAATGACATCAGAGAATATGACTGGGCGATTTTTCTCAAAGCCAATCAGGTGGGTTTTCCTCTTGTTAGTGATGGAGTTATTATCTCGACTGATTTCATATGTGATCTTTGGATAAATTTTCACCTCTTCAGTTCTATCATCAAAAAACATGATTAAAAATTGAAAATCATAGTCCTACAATACTTGTCTTCTAGCTGAAGAGAGGCTGAATTAAGATTATTGCAAAAAGATTTTGATATAGGGCTTCACAGGGCAATCCAATCAACGAGAAACAATGTTTCGGTTTGATTTATGAAAGTCGCTTTGATAGAATTAACTCTTTTTTCTCAGTTTTACTCAAAGGCTTTTTCAATGGAACAAGAAACAGAAGAAGATATTAAAACAAGATATATTACCCCCGCTCTCACAAAAGCAGGGTGGAAGTCCAATCAACTTGCAATGGAATACAGCCTAACTGACGGAAGAATTGTGTTTGAAGGCAATCATGTTAAGCGTAAGAAACAAAAACGCTGTGATTATTTATTACGCATTCATGAAGGATTTCCCATTGCTATTGTTGAAGCAAAAGACAAAAAACACCATATTGCAGATGGACTATCCCAAGCAATGGATTATGCAAAAATTTTAAATCTCAATTTTGCTTATTCAAGCAATGGGAAGGGATTTGTAGAGTATGACTTTTCCACGGGCAAACAAAGAAGTCTCTCTCTTGATGAATTTCCTACACAAGAGGAGCTTATCACTCGTTACAAAAATATTAACAACCTCACAAGCCCTCAATCTCAAAAAGCTCTCGAAACTCAGCTTGACTTAACCACAAACACACCACGCTATTATCAAAATATCGCCATCCGTCTAGCAATAGAAGCAATTTCAAAAGGACAAAAAAGAATTTTGCTTGTTATGGCAACAGGCACAGGAAAAACACAAACCGCCTATCAAATTACACATCGCTTCAAACAAATGTTCTCAAAAACTTCTCCAAGAATCCTTTATCTTGCAGATAGAAATATCCTTACAGAGCAAACGCTTAAGGGAGATTTTCTTCCACTAAAAAATATTTCCACTATTGTAGAGAAAAGACAATTTGACAATGCCTATCAAATTTACTTTGCACTCTATCATCAGTTTATTGATGGTGAAAACAAATATTATGATCAACTTCCAAATGACTTTTTTGATCTCATTTTTGTTGATGAATGTCATCGAGGAAGCGCAAAAGATGATAGCACTTGGAAAGAAATCTTGAACTATTTTCATTCAAGTATTCAAATCGGACTTACCGCCACTCCCAAAAACGATACAGAGGGTAGCAACCTTGCCTATTTTGGCAAACCTATATACACATACTCACTCAAGCAAGGAATCGATGATGGCTTCCTTGCACCCTTCAAAGTCGTCCGTTATGGATTAGACATTGATCTTACAGGTTTTCGCCCAGAAGAGTATCAGATCGATGCATATGGCAACCCCATTCCTGATCGACATTATGAAGCAAGAGAATTTAACAGAACGATTTCTATTGATGAGCGAACTCAAGTCGTAGCCAGACAAATTAGCAATTTTCTTAAACATACACTCAAAGATCCCTATGCAAAAACAATAGTCTTTTGCAAAGATTCTGAACACGCCTTAGAGATGAAGCTAGCTCTCATTAATGAAAATCAAGAAGAAATGGCAAAGAACTCAAACTATGTGGTAAGAATCACAAGCAATGATGATTGTGGCAAAAATCAATTAGATAATTTTATGAGCAAAAAAAGCACATATCCTGTCATCGCCACCACAGCAAGACTTCTGAGCACGGGTGTAGATACAAAAATGGTAAAAGTTATCGCACTTGATAGAGAAGTTAATTCTATGACCGAATTTAAGCAAATTGTGGGCAGAGGGACAAGACTAGAAGAAGCACTTGGCAAAAAATATTTCACAATCCTTGATTTTTGTGGAGCAACAAAAAATTTTGCAGATCCTGATTTTGATGGAGAAAGTATTGTCATTGCTCAACCAAAAACCCCCACAACACTCTCTGAAGATTCTTTCCCTCCACAGAAACCTGAAATACCTGATGAAATGCGAAAAAAATATCGTGTCAATGGGGTTGAAGTCAATGTTGTAACAGAACATCATCAAATCCTTGACGAAAATGGGAAGCTAATTTCCAACGATTTTATTGCTTATGCCAAAAATCAGCTCACACAAAAATATCAAACTCTAAAAGATTTTTTAAAGCTTTGGAACTCCCAACCTATCAAAACAACACTTCTTGAAGATCTTCAAAACCAAGGAATCTTGATTGAAGAAATCAAGATTATGGATAAATACAAAAATCTTGATGAGTTCGATATTCTCATTTCTCTAGCCTATGACCAACCTACACTTTCAAGAAAAGAAAGAGCCAAAAAAGCCTCAAAGATTCTTGAAAAATACGAAGGTAAAGCAAGAGAGATTTTACAAACTCTCCTAGACAAATACTCAAGTCTTGGAATCCAAGAGATTGAAAATCCTGATATTTTTACCCTCGCTCCATTAAACTATCTAGACTCCCATCAAGCAATCGAGGAGTTTGGAGGATTTGAAAACTACGATCAAGCCATTAATTTGCTCAAATCTGAAATCTATCAAACACTCTAAGGAATGCAAGTGGGACTAAATATTAAAACACTCAAAGACATAATGCGACAAGATGATGGTGTCAATGGTGACGCCCAAAGAATGGAACAAATCGTTTGGATTTTGTTTCTCAAAATGTATGACATTTATGAAAAACGCTG
>CAUWEE010000119.1:0-3790 GCA_963557095.1 uncultured Helicobacter sp.
AAAAGCCTCTTCTCATATAAACATCCTGAATTCTCAAAGAATCATATTCAAGTTCATTAAGATGGAGCTTTCCATCATTTAAGCCCCACATCCACCCCATAAAATCGCGTTCTCTATTCGCGCTTAGCTCTTCAATATCCCTTACAGAAACCTCTTTTCTCCCCTCATAAATCGCCTCACGAATAATAATCTCATCACCTCGATTGATATTAACGATTAAGTTATAAGCATTACTCTTGGCAATAGCTTGAGTTTGAAACTCAACAACACTGCCATAATAGCCCTTCTGCTCCAAAACTGCCTTAATGGTTTGCTTAGCCTTATCAAGCTTAATCGCATCAAACATATCCCCCCGCTTAAGCCCTAACTGCTCAACCAAAGCATTGCGATCTGATTCGCTTCCATAGCCCTTAACCTCAATACTTGCAATGCGCGGCTTTTCTGTGAAGTAAAAATTCAGCACCCCTGCATCAAAACTCACCCAAATATCTTCAAAATACCCCTGATCATAAAAAGCTCGAATTGCTCGATCAAGCTTCCTAAAATCCAATTTTTCACCCAAAGGAATATCAGCGATCTCATTGGCGATCACATCTGAAATATAGACAATATTGTTATATTTGATCGACTGGACAAGCCCCCCTTTTTTTGAATTTGAAATTTTTGGAGGGATAAGAGATGGACTGGCCAACAAAAAACCCATCAAAAAAAAGAAAAAAGAGAGTCTTGATACCTTCACTTTGATCCTGTATTTTTAAAATGTTGATTTGAATTTGCAAAAGTGCTCGGATTATAGCTTGTTTTAGTTTGAACTTCCTTTGCTTTTTGTAAGAGTTTTGCATCACAAATTGGGTCAAAAAACCTAAATTCATCTCCACTTTGATTTTTTCCCTCAAGCAAATCTCCGCTCTTGCGGTATTTTAAATCAATTTCAGCGATCTCAAAACCATTTTTACTCTTAGCAAACTCACTTAACCTTTCAGAGCGCTCTTGGTGAGTGAATAAAAAACAATAACCCTTCAATCCATTTCGACTAACTCTCCCACGCAATTGGTGCAAGGTTGAAAGCCCCATTCGCTCTGCCCCCACAATAACAATTGTGCTTAGTCTTGGCAAGGAGATTCCTACCTCAATCACCGTGGTGCTAAGCAAGATTGAACCCTTATCCCTAAAATCTGCTAAAACTTCATCCTTGTTTTTATCGCTGCCATTTGTGCTATACACGCCCTCAAAATTCTTAAACCAATAGCTCTCTGATTCTTTGAGTGACAAATAAGAGAGATGCTCACTTTCTTCTACTAGAGGATAAACGATGGCAACCTGATGATTCTTGGCAATTTCTTCCTTGATATGAGCTAAGAGAAAAGAAAAATCCCGCCTCCGCACAATAAAAGTATCAATATCCTTTTTAAAAGGAGTATCTGTAATAAAAGTATGAGCAATAAGCTCGGATTGAAGCATTGCCATTGTTCGAGGAATAGGAGTGGCAGAAAATTGCAAAATATGAGGCTTATGTCCATTGCTAGAAGCAAGTTTCTCTAGAGTGTGGCGCTGCAAAGTGCCAAAACGATGTTGCTCATCACTCATCACAAGGGCAAAATCCTCCAAAGTCTCGCATTTATACAGCAAAGCCTGCGTGCCAATGACAAAATCAAAGTCTTCATAACTTTGTTTTTTGCTCTTGAGATCCCCTTTGAAGAGCCCTATTCTAACTTTGGAGGGCAAAAATTTGAGAGCCTCCTCATAAAGCTGTTGAGCCAAAATCGTCGTAGGCGCCATAAGAATCGCCTTATGTGGATAAGCCATCATCACTGCAGACAAAATCACAATCGTCTTCCCACAGCCTACATCCCCCATAATCATCCTTCTTGCTGCAATCGGGCTTTGCAAATCCTTGCTCAAAACCAAAATAGCCTCTCTCTGCCCTTGTGTGAGCGAAAAAGGGAGCGAAGAAACAAAATCTTGATAATCTCCAACACATCGCATCTTTGCTGGAAAATCCTTCTTTTTGGTTCGCATCTTTTGAAGATGAGAAAAAATCTCTACAAACTTCAAGGCCTCCAAAGATTTTTTTGGAAGGCTCTTATACAAATTAAAAGCATTGAAAAATTCAAGATCAGGATGAAAGATTGGCAAAAGCCCATCAATAATCTCTTGAGGCAAGCCAAGCTTTGCTAAATTTTCTTGCGTAATCAGCTCTTGAGTTAGGGCAACAAGCTTGGAGTTGGAAAGTGCTGTTTTGGGAAAACAAGGCAAGATCTTTCCACAATCTTTGACAAGCTTTGGTTGAATCATTTCAAACTTGTCTTTTTTTTGGAGCACTCCATGGATATACAAAGTTTCTCCAAGAGGAAAAAGTTTTTTATGAAAAACCTTTGGATGAAAGATGAGCAGTTCAAGTTCTACTCCAAAATCAAGCATCAAAGCTCTGATTTTTAAAACCCTAGCAACTTGAGAATAAGAAAGAATACTTACTTTTAAGACTCCCTCAAGCGGCAAAGAAACAAGATTTGAAATCGGATATAAATTCTCATATCGCCTAGGGGGAATAAGGAGCAGATCAATCAAGCTTTTGCATTTGAGTTTTTGAAGTTGATTTTCCATTTGATTCCATTTTCTAATTTCATACAGATTTTATCAATTTTGGAATAAGTTTTGCTTAGGATATCCGAAAAATTATTTGAAGAAGGATAAACAATGCTTAGATCATTATGGTCAGGTGTCAGTGGAATGCAGGCACATCAAACTGCTCTAGATGTTGAGAGCAACAATATCGCTAATGTCAATACTATGGGATTCAAATACTCTAGGGCTTCATTCACTGATATGCTTTCTCAAGTTGGCAATGCCGCAACAGCTCCGACAAAGTCTCTTGGAGGACAAAATGATAGATCTGTGGGATTGGGGACAGGAGTGAATGCAACAACAAAAGTCTTCTCTCAAGGCAGTCTGCAAAACACAGATGTTAAGACGGATTTGGCTATTCAAGGTGATGGATTTTTCGTCGTTAGTTCAGATCAAGGAAATACAAAAAAATTTACACGAAATGGGGAATTTCTCTTTGATGCCAATGGAAATCTTGTAACAACAAATGGGAGTATTGTGCAAGGCTGGGTAAGAGATCGCAATCTAGATCATCTCACTGATAAAACAATGTTTAAAATTGATACTTCCCTTCCTTCTTCAGGGATTCAGATTGATCCTTCTATGGTAATGCCTGCGCGCTCTTCTTCTTCAATTTCCTTGCGTGCAAACTTTAACTCTGGACGAAAAGTTGAGCAAATCGAAAATATCTCGATGCTTGACTCAGCCGTAAGGACTAGGGCTGATGGTCTAGATCCTATTTATGATTCCAACTTCAAGCTCCAACAAAAAGCAGAAGACATGGGTGTTTTATTCAATGGAGAGGGAAATGCAATAGAGCTCACAGAAGATCAAGGAATCTGGGTAAGCTACAAAAATTCGCGTATGTTAAGAGAAGTCAAAGATGCTTCAGGTGTAAGCACATTGGGATTAAATGGGGCGCTTATTAGCTTTAGCAATGATTCAAATGCTAGTGGGATTACCTCACTCACGGCAGCAAAAGATGCGATCAATGCAGCGACAAAACAAACAGGGATTACCGCCTATATCGAGGCAGGGGTTTTAAAACTTGAAAACAAAAATGAACTTGAAGGGAATGAGAATCTCAAAAACATTATCGTTACAGATTCTGGGACTGGGGTTTTTGCAAACTTTGCCAATGGAGATGCAGATATCACCTCTTTCCGCTACAAATATACAACGAGCA
>CAUWEE010000120.1:0-3778 GCA_963557095.1 uncultured Helicobacter sp.
ACTTTATTCATTGGGAGATTTGCTCCTTGAGCGACCGGACAAGCATAGAGAAATTAAGAAGAAGCTACAAAGCTTTAGGTGTAAAGATCCAAATGTTGAGAAGTTTTTGCATAGACAGGCAATTCCTTTTGAAAATACACATAATTGCAGGACATATCTCAATTTCAACTTTGAAAATATGATTGATTCCTTTTTTTCTCTCGCAATTTCTAGCATCCTTAAAGCGAGCATCTCTAAAAAAACAGCCAATCTCTACAAAATCCCCCAAAAAAGAGAATATATCCCCGTTTTCTTATTGGCACAAATTGCAAAAGATCAAAATAGTCAAACCCTTGGCGAAGAGATTATAAGTGGGTTAATTTCTTTGGGATAGAATAAGAGCTTTGTAAAAAAATATGACGAGAGAATAATGAGAAAACACACTACCTTTGCATTATCAGCTTTGCTTGCTCACGCGCTTGCTGCAGAGGATTGCACAAAGAGCGATATCGCTCAGGGGACAAGCTGTATCATCAATTCAAATCAAACAGCAGAAGTTAGCAATGGAACACTCAAAAATAATGGAAGTCTAATTTTTGAGAAAAATTCAAGTTTAAAATTCAAAACTACAGAAAATCAGCCAACAATCCTTACAAACTCCACCACAGCAATCACAGCAGATCAAAGGGGCAAGATAGAAATTAGGGGGACAGGCTCAAGCATTGATGCCTCTGGTTCTGAATTTTCCATCAAAAATCAAGATATAAGCTTTGGCAATCAGGCGGATAAATTTAGCATCAAAGCAAAGTCCTTCACTCTTGGAGATGATTCTGCTCTTGTGACTTTCACAGGTCGCCAATCCTCCTCTACTCTCACTCTTGATGGCACCGAAACGCTCAAGATACAAAATGCAAACCTAAAAAACATCCACTTCTCAGGCACTAGTCTCAAAACCCTAAATCTCAAAAAGGCAAGTCTAGAAAACGCATCGATTCAAAGCACTAAAGCGCTAGAAATCTCCAAAGCAAATCCCGCTGCCGCTGCTTCAGGGGAGGCTAATGACAATGCCAAGATAAATATCAAACGCAAAAACTACATCATTTCAAACGATAAACTTAGCTTCAAGACTGGTTTGGATCTTGAAGGTGGAGGGCTTTTAGTCCTTAGGGGGAAGACTGTAGAGGTGGGGAATGGAACGCAGATTGCGCTCAATGGACAATATTCAAAAGAGCAGAAAGAGAAGAGCACACTTGGTTTGCATAGCCAATCCGAGGGAGTTTTATTCAAAAAAGTCGCAAGCAGCAATCTAAGGATTCAAATCATCAAAGATGGGCAGGATGGAGCAAGGCTTAAAAATATTGAATCAAGTTTTAATGGAGGGGTTTTGGAGGGAAGAGATACAGCAGGAGCTAGCCAAGTCCTGATCATCGAAAATGGCAATAGTTCCACTCAAGCTTATTCCGCTCCTTCGGCTCCCGCTCCCATTGGCAAGATCTCTATTGGCAAGATTGCCATTGGTGCAAGTGATATGACTTTGGCAACAGATGAGAGTCCCAAAAGCACGACTTTTCAAGGAGCAGGGATTAAGATCTATGGACAAGAGATCACTATAGGCGATAATTCAAGAGCGACACAAGCGCATACGCTTATTATGCAAACAGATGGAGACAAGGGGGAAATCGCACTAGGCAAAGAGAATACAGGGGGGCAGAATAGAGAGATTCAGGCCAATAGTCAAAACAAAGATGGCGATGTGATAATTCAAGGAAAAAATGGCGGAAGCCCTACGCAAAACCTCCAGCTTCGAGGCTCAAAGCTTAGCTTTGATGGAGATGTGAGTCTCAAAAACCTCTCTATTCAGACACAGAGTGGAGATACTGCCTTTCGTATCATTGGCAAGAGTGATAAGAGTGTTTTGAGCTTAGAGAGTGCAAATTTTGAAGCAGGAATTATCGATGAAAAAGGCAAGGGCAAATACCAAAGCCTTTATTTTCTTTCTGAAGAGGATGGGCTTAGATCAAAACTTCAAGTCAAGAGCGAGATCACTCTTAAGGCTTCAGATTTTATCTTTGAAAATCAAAATACCGAACTCACCCAAGGTAAATCCCTCAATCTCTATGCCTATGGAGCAGTCGATCTTCCCAAGGATAGCACCCAAGCAAAGGCAGAAAAAATCGGAAGCTTTGTTTTCAATCAAGTGCGCTTTGAAAGCAAAAAGAATGCTCAAGTCTCAAATGGCCAATCTTTGCAAAGCACCCCTACTCAAATGACTCTTCAAGCAGAGCAGAATACAACAACTACTCTTAAGCTCTATTCTGGAGAAGAGGGGGCTAAGATCTACTCAAAAGATCTTGTGCTCAAAGATGTCAATCTTGAAAGCTATGCGATAGCAGCAAGTCCGACAATGAATCAGCTAGTAAGTGAGAGTGCTAATAAGAACACTCTTGATCTTTCTGATAAGGCAAGCAATCTCACTGCCCTTGGCACTGTAAGCATTGATGCCAAAGACTTCAAATATTCAAAGGATGGAAAGAGACTTGAAGGCGTGGGGATGGATCTCTTTGTAGGGGACAAAAGTGAGGTGGGCAAGCTAACACTTAAAAGTTCTGCAAATACTGCAAAAGAGGGGGGAGATCCAAGCTTTGTCTTAGGGGGAAATCTAACTATTGATAATACTGCTCAAGCAAATGGTGGAGGGGCTAGAGCTGGGCTTCCTAGAGTAGTTGAACTAGCAGATGGTGGAGGAAGTCAAAGCAGCTTTGATATTGAGATGGGGAGCAAGAAACTAAGCAATCACGAGATTAGCTTGATTGTTGAGGGTGGATTGAGTGTGATTCACAAAAACGAAGCAAGCAAAAGCACCGAAGTCAAAGCAAAAAGCTTTGATTTTGAGGTGGGCTCTAGGGTATATAGCAAAAATGGCACACTCAAACTAAGCTCTGAAACTGGACAAATTGAGATCAAGGGCAAAACCATCCTAGAAGGCACAGAGACAGCTAAGGCAAGCATAGAAGCAAATAAGAAGGATGGAGCAAGTGGAAGAACTGATGAGACTAAGCTCACCTTGCATGATGTAGAGGTGCGCGGAAGCGCGGAGCTAAGCAAAGGCTTTGCCTTCAAAAACTCAAATCTTTTTATCTATGGAGATGGGACAAACAAAACCTTCACAATCAAGGGAAACACAAGCCCGCTCAAAGGAATCCAAAGCATCACGCTTCAAGCTGGGATCTTGGATGTGCAAAATGGAAATCCCAAGACAAACCAAGAACTCCAGCTCAATCAAGGCGCTATCATTACTTCAAGTGGAGAATCCGAGCTCAAAACCGCAGGGATTTCCATCGATTCAGTAGCTTCAGCCAATCGGGATGCAAGCAATGCAAGCTTTGTGCTCAAAGTGCTTGATGGAAGGCTTAAAATCACAGAAACTACTGCAAAAGATTCCATTGGAGCGATTACACTTGGGCAAAAGGAGAACAAGATTGGGGCAAATCTTGAACTTATCAAAAGCAATAATGGAAGCACAAGCTACAACGCCCTCAAGATCAAAGCCCCGCTCACTTCTTATGGAGATTCAAGCATCCTTGCAGCATCTTTTTCTGTGGAGGCTACAGGGCTCAAGCAGCCCCTCTTTTCAATCATAGGTGGTGAGCTTAAGCTGCTCATCGCTAAGGGAGCAGGGGATGCTTCAAATCTACAAGCTAGAGATGCTGTGAGAAAAGAAGATAATAGCACTCAAAGCCTAAAGATTGAAACAGGTGAACTTAGCTTGAAAGATGGAAGTTTGAGCTTTTATAGCCCA
>CAUWEE010000121.1:0-3757 GCA_963557095.1 uncultured Helicobacter sp.
TGTATAGAGGTTGAGCTCTGTGCTTTTGGCGAGTTCTTTGAGCAAAGAGGGATCTTTGGAAATCAGGTATTGCCAAAACAGAGCTTTGTCTTTTGTTAGAGGCATTTTGGCTTGTTTGAAAGCAAGTTTGAAGTAGGACTCTGCTTTCTCTTTGTTTTTGTCTTTGAGTTGGGAGATGCCCAAAAGAATGAGAAGCCTCTCATCAACTTGTGTGATGGGGGCTTTAAGAATAGACTGCCTGAAATATTTAAAGTGTTCAGAGAGCAGGACATATTGCAGCATTTTATTGAAATTGGGATCATTTTGATTGGCAAGGGAAGCTAGGGCTTGGGGATTGATTTGATGGTTGAAGTATTGCAGCCTTTGATCCAAATTTAGACCATAGAAAATTTCACTGAAGATTTTTGCATTTTGGGCTTGGAGTGCAGATTGCAAGGGATTTTTCTCTCTTAAGATTCGCACTTCTTCTGAGAGTAGGGGATAATCTTGGCTTAAGACTTCTATGAGTTGCTTAGCTTTTTGAGAAGAGAGGGTGGGGATATGGCTAAGTTTTAGTCCATAAGAGATGCACTCGGGATCTTGGGTGATGAGTTGCTCAAAGGGAAGTTTTTTGCATTGCACTTCTTTGGGAAGTTCGTGAATATAGCCTTTTTGAGTAATGAGTTGTTCGATTTTGTCATTTTTGCGGAAGACAAGTTCATAAGCTCCAATGGCTTCTTGAAGCGAGGTTTTTGGGTCTTGTAAAAATTGCCAGATATAGAAGTCTCTTGCAATGCCTTTGGGTTTGGATTTGAGAAAATCAAGCGTGATTGTTTCGCGTGAGAAAAGAAGAGAAAAAAGCAGCACAAAAAGAATGTTTTTTTTCATCAGTTTTCCTATGCAAGACTCTGCAAAAATAGACGGATTAAGAATAGATCCAAAAACTTAAGCCCAATAATGACAATGAGCGGAGCGAAGTCAATGTTGGCATAAATCGTGGGGATAATCTTGCGAATCTTCTGATACAGAGGAGATGTGAGGCGATCAAGCACTTGCATAATGGGGTGAGAGAATGAGGGCTGAAAAATAAGAATCAAAGAATGAATAATGATGAGCCAAATGTAAGTGTTGATAAGCATACTTAGGATTTGAAAAACTGCAGAAAAAAAGCTTGCGATAATCATTGTTTCCTCTTGAGCGCTTTAGGATTTATTGAAGCGATTTTATCATAAAGCAATGCGTAAGTTTTGCAGTGTGAAAGCTCCACCCCAACCCCCTTTTGAAAAAGTTGCAAGGACTTATTCTACTTCTGCATCAATGACATCCTCATCTTTTTTGTTTTGAGCGTTTGCTTGAGGATTTCCCTGCTGTGCTTGAGCTAACTTTTGAGCAACTTGGCTTAAGGCTTGGATTTTGGCTTGGATTTCTTCCTTGCTTGCATTTTCATTTTTTGCAATTTCTTTGAGCTCATCGATGGCTTTTTGAATTTCACTTGTTTCAGATTCTGCAAGATTTGCCTTGTGCTCATCAAGAGTTTTTTGTGTTTGATGTGCCAATGAATCTGCTTGGTTTCTAAGCTCAATGACTTCCTTGCGCTTCATATCTGCTTCTTTGTGAAGCTCAGCATCTTTGACCATTTTTTCGATCTCGCTATCGCTTAGGCCACTTGATCCACTGATTTTAATCTCTTGAGATTTGCCTGTGTTTTTGTCTTTGGCACTCACTGTTAAGATCCCATTGGCATCGATGTCAAAAGTTACTTCAATTTGAGGCACACCGCGTGGAGCGGCAGGGATTCCTGTAAGATCAAATCTTCCCAAAGATTTATTGTCTTTTGCAAGCTCACGCTCACCTTTTAAGACATTGATAGAAACAGCAGGTTGGTTGTCTTCATAGGTTGAGAAGATTTGGGATTTTTTGGTGGGGATTGTGACTCCTCTCTCAACGATCTTGGTGCAGATTCCTCCAGCAGTTTCAATCCCTAGGCTCAATGGCGTTACATCAAGCAAAAGCACATCTTTGACATCACCTTTAAGCACTCCTCCTTGAATCGCTGCACCCACAGCTACAACTTCATCAGGATTGACAGATTTGTTGAGTTCTTTGCCTACAAAGTCTTTGACTCTCTCTTGCACCTTTGGCACACGAGTAGAGCCTCCAACCATTACGACTTCATTGATATCATTTTTGCTAAGTCCAGCATCTTTGATGACAAAGTCGATTTTTTTGATTGTCTCTTCAATGAGATCATCAATAAGACTCTCAAATTTAGCTCTTGTGAGCTTTTTAACAAAGTGTTTTGGTCCGCTTGCATCAGCTGTGATGAAGGGGAGATTGATTTCAGTTTCATTAGCGCTGCTAAGCTCTTTTTTGGCGTTCTCGCTTGCGTCTTTGAGGCGTTGGAGGGCCATAATATCACTTTTGAGATCAATGCCTGATTCGCTTTTGAATTCTTCCACTGCCCAGTCAATGATGCGGTTATCAAAATCATCTCCTCCCAAGAAGGCATCTCCACCTGTAGCAAGGACTTCAACGACATTGTCTCCAGTCTCAAGCACGGTTACATCAAAAGTCCCCCCACCTAAGTCATACACGACGATTTTTTCAGATTCTTTTTTGTCAAGGCCATAGGCCAAAGCCGCACTTGTAGGTTCATTGATGATTCGCAAGACATTAAGTCCAGCAATTGTCCCTGCTTCTTTTGTTGCCTTTCTTTGAGCGTCATTGAAATAGGCAGGAACAGTGATTACAGCCTCACTGACTTCCTCACCTAGATAGCTTTCTGCATCTTCTTTGAGTTTGCTTAGAATTTTTGCACTGATTTCTTGGGGTGTGTAGATTTTCTCTCCAATCTCTACTGCACAGGCTCCATTGCGATCAACGATCTTGTAGGGTAGTCGCTTTTCTGCTTCCTTTGCCTTGTCCTCATTAAACATTAAGCCCATAATTCTTTTGATGGAATAAATGGTTTTTTGAGGATTGGTGATTGCCTGTCGTTTGGCAGGATCACCTACAAGAATCTCTCCTTTGTCTGTAAAAGCCACGATAGAGGGGGTAGTGTTTTTACCCTCTTTGTTTGCGATGATTTTTGCCTCATTGCCTTCATAAACTGCCATTGCTGAGTTTGTTGTCCCCAAATCAATTCCGATTACTTTTGCCATTTTGAACTCCTTAATTTAATTTTTTGCCACACTAACCATCGCTGGTCGTAAGGTGCGTTCCTTGTATTTGTAGCCCTTTTGCAGGGTTTGAACAATATGTCCTTCCTCTACTTCAGAAGATGGAACTTGCATAATCGCATCATGCAAAAGAGGATCAAACTCCCCAACTTGAGCGATAACTTCGATTCCGTGTTTGTTGAGCACTTTCAAAAGATTCTCAAGAGTGAGCTTGATTCCTTCAGAAATTGCCTCTTGCCCTGCATTGACCGAGCTTTCATAGGCTTTTTCAAGTGTATCAATCACTGTGAGCAAATCCTTTGCAATGCCCTCATAGCAATATTCTAGTGCTTGATATTTCTCGCGTTCTAAGCGTTTTTTGACATTCTCAAAATCCGCATGAACTCTCAAGTATTCACTCTCAAGATTTTTGAATTTTTCTTCAAAATCTTCTTTGTTCTCTTGTTCTTCACAAGCTTCATTTGGAATTTCTTCTTCTTGAAGGTCTTGTTCGTTCTGCTTCTCTTCATTCATTGTTCTACTCCTTTATAAGATTGAAATTTTTTTCTAATTCTCCACAATAGATGACTATTGCTTTCTTGTCTTCAATTTGAGTTTCA
>CAUWEE010000122.1:0-3730 GCA_963557095.1 uncultured Helicobacter sp.
TTTGGTGTATTGGTGTAGTTGATTGTTGGTTTTGATAAGGATTTCATCATTGTCTAGCTCTAGGGCGGATTCATAGAGTGCGGGAATAAGTCTAAGACTATAGGCGATATGAATCATTTCATTCAAAGCAGATACGAGGAAATGCCCACTACCCACAGCAGGATCACAGATTTTTAGAGAGAGAAAAGTTTGAAAAAACTCTTCTTTATGCTCACGAAATCCTTTGATTCCCATCTCCTCTCTAAGCTCCTCTAAGTTTTTGCATTTCCAAGAATAAGTAGAGTTAAATTTTTCTATGAGTGCCTCTGTAATACTCTCTTTACACATATAGCTAGTAATAAAGCTTGGAGTATAGAAGCTCCCTTCTTTGTAGCCATTGAGTTTTTCAAAGACTAGTCCTAGCACGGCAGAGTTGATGAGTTTGTCGTGGTTTTGTTTCACTCCCTCTGCGATGTCTTTGGCTGTGGTGGTGAAGTCATAGGCGTGAAGAAACTCAAAGAGATATTCTAGGAGAGGCAGAGATTCTTTGTTTTTAAATCTTTTGTCTTTTCTAAGGATAGAGTGAGAGAAAAGAGCCACAGGCATAGAATCAAGCCCACCGATATGCTTTCCCTCGACTTCTAGGGCGATACGATCAAAAAGACTAGAGTTGAGATAGGGGATAGAGTATAGCTCTTTGGACAGAGAAGAGGAGCGATCCTCACTTTTCTTAGCCAAGACTTCAAAGAAGAGTGTTTGGAGGCTTTTGAAGTCTTTGATGATGGAGAGATGAAGGAAAGGTTTGCTGATGTGCTGGAAACTTAAAAGCATAGATTCTAGAAGTCTTAAAAACAGGATTCTATTGTTCCAAGTGGTTAGGAGTGCGAATATCTCTTCATCATTGAGTTTGTAATGTCGCTTGATCTCACTTGATAGAGTGTTTTCTCTCTTGCTAAGGATGATAAGGATCTTCCCCCCCCCCAATCACCTCTTGCAAGCCTAGGATATACAGAAGCTCTTCATAGAAGCCTTTGTTGAGTGTATTGGCATCAAGGGTTTTGACTTCTTTGAGGAGCACTTGTGGAGAGAGGAGTTGATAGATGAGGGAGAGCTGCTTGTGTTGCTCAAGATCTGCTAGGGAGAGATAAGCGAAAGGAAGTTCACCCTCAAAGCCCTCTTGAAGATAGCTCTCTAAGTCTGCATAGAATTTTTCAGTTTTTGTATTCACTCCCTCTTTGTCATCGCAATTTTTATAGAGCTTTTTGATGGTTTTATCTTCCGCAAACAAAAGAAACTTTTTGGCATCAAAGATAAAAAACTCACAAGGATTGCAGAGGATGATATGCTTGATGGAGTTGTTGTTTCCTTGCTTGATCTCACGCAAAAAATACAAGATGGATTCGCAAAGGGCTTTGCTAAGGGGATTGTCAGAGGATTTAGCAAACTCATTTTTGTTTGCAAGAGCTTTGACTTCGATAAGCACTTGAGCTTCTCCATCGACATAGATAGCACTATCGATTTTGCCTTTGGTGTTGCAGTCATAGCCATAGATGAGTTTTAGAAACTTATTGATTTCATTTTTTTGAAATTCCTCATCACTTTGGCTTTGGGATTTTTCTAGGAAAACTTGGAGGCTTGAGCCAAAAGAGCTGATCATCTCTTGCGTGGGAGTAGAGGGATTGTAAGGTTTGATGAAGTCCTCTAGGGAGATGGGTTTGAAAGTGATCATAATTTGCCTTAAGAAAAGAATGAAAATATTATAAACAAAGGGGCTATGAAACTCAAGAGAAGTATGCGAGAAAGAATTTTTGAGATCCAAAAAAATGATTTTGCTTAGGCAAAGAGGTGAAAGAGGGGGGAGGGTAGGGGACCCTTACTCCTCAAGTAAGATTGACATACTGCCATCTTCTAGTAGAAGCACATAGAGTTCTTTTCTTGAATCGGAGTGATAAGAGAGCTTTTTCTTTTGATCAAAAGCAGAGTATTCTTGGTTGAAAGCGATTCGGAATAAGCGCTTTCCTTCTTCATTGGGATAGGGGGTGATATCAATCAAGGAGAGCTTGATCTTTTTTGCTTCATTTTTTGCAAAGATACGACTTTTGTATTTTTTGTAATTTGCATAATTCATACCATTTGTTCTCTTAAATTGTGAGTTGTAAAAGGCAATGTAATTATCAAAATCTCCTTTTTCCCAAGTATCTTTCCATAGATAAAGCTGCGCCAAGAGATTGGCAATATCCTCTTTTGATGGCTGGACATAGTTTCCTTCATAGGTGATCAAAATCGTGTTGCTAAATTTAATCTGTTTATCATAAGCTTTGATTATATTGTTCTCAATCGCGATACATCCCTTAGTATTGAGCTCATCACGATTACCATTTAGCGGCATCCCATGGATCCAAATCCCATACCCCGTCCTCTTTAGCGACTTGTCATAGGCGTTTGGATAGGATGTTACAAATGCCATAGCGCCATAATATTGATCCAATTTCGTCAGTTTATTTTGCAAGTCATAAACCCCGATTGGAGTCGTTAAATCCCCACTTACTTTTTTATCCCCCTTTCCTGAACCTACCAAAGCACTACTTTGCCCAAGCTCTTCTAAACTTCCCTTGTTGAAACGAAAGAGCTTGAGATCGGGAATGGCTTTGTTTGAGACAAAAATATATTCTTTGCCTTCATAATAGCCATAGCTAATATCTTGATCGCGCAAAACACTAAGCCAATAATCTTTGTTAAGGAGAAGTGTTTGAAGTTTGTTTTCCACTTCTTGAAGTTCTGATTTTCTGTAACTATCGATAATGTCGATGAGAGCCCGATGTGAAATGTCTTCACTATATCCAATTAAAAGCATCGAGGCAATAAGAGCCACCTTTTTCAATTTCTACTCCATTTTCGAGATTTAATTTGAGTTTAAAGTATAAAATCGTAACCTATTTTTTTGAGGCCTTCTTTTGTTTTGCTCCAATTCCTCTGGGCACAAACATTGAGTTGCAAAAAAATCTTCTTCTCTTCAAGTTGTTCAAGTTTTTCTCTTGCATATTTGCCTACACGCTTGATACTCTTTGCATCCTTTCCAATTACAATAGATTTTTGACTTTCTTTTTCTACAACAATTCTTGCAAAAACTTTGTTAATTTTTGGTGCTTCTATAAATTTTTCAATCACGACATCGCTTTCATAGGGGATTTCATCGCTTAAATTTTCAAACAAGCTTTCTCTGATGATTTCTTTATAAATCTCACGCAATTGACTTGTCGTCAAGATCTCTTCATCATAGAGAAAGGGGGATTGCGGGAGAAAAGAAGCGATTTTATCCAGTAAGGCAGAGAAATCAAAGGATTTTTTGCACTCTATTGGAAATAGTGCTAAAAAATCACTTTCAAAAGCCTTGTATTCCTGTATCTTTTGGAGCAAAGCTTCCTTGGAGACTTTGTCGCATTGGCTCAGAAGCAAGAAGTGAGGTCTGCGATCTGAAGTTTCCAAAAACTCCTCATAAAGTCTAGGAGAATCACTTGCTGGGGCCAAGAAAAGATTGAGATCGCAATCCCCCATTGCTTTTAGTGCTTCATGCAGCATAAACTGATTGAGAAGTTTTTCTTGCTTATGAATCCCTGGAGTATCTACAAAGATAATTTGCGCCTTTGTCTCATCGCTGCATTGGTGATTGATGATGAAATTCATTCGCTTGCGCGTTGCATTTGCTTTATGGGAAACTAAGGCTAAGTTTTCTCCACATAAAGCATTGAGA
>CAUWEE010000123.1:0-3719 GCA_963557095.1 uncultured Helicobacter sp.
CCCCCGCCGCCGGCCGCAGAACGAAATTTAAGCCTTTCTCTTTTCTGTAATTTCCTTGGCAATATTTAAAGGCACTTCCCCATAGTGATCAAATTCCATTGTATAAGTTCCGCGTCCTTGAGTAGCAGATCTAAGATCAGTGGAATATCCAAACATCTCTGCTAGAGGAACAAAGGCATTAACAATCTTTAATCCCATACGATCATCCATTGAATTGATCTGCCCTCTTCGGCGATTGAGATCCCCAATCACATCTCCCATATATTCTTCAGGCACTTCAACTTCCACTTTCATCATCGGCTCAAGTAAAACAGGGTTTGCCTTGCGACAAGCATCTTTAAATGCCATTGAACCTGCAATTTTAAATGCCATTTCAGAACTATCCACATCATGATAACTTCCATCAAAAAGTGTAATCTTAAAATCCACAACAGGATAACCTGCCAAGACTCCATTTTGCATTGCTTCTTGAATCCCCTTATCAACAGCAGGGATGTATTCTTTTGGTATCACTCCTCCAGAGATATTATTGACAAACTCATAACCTGTGCCCGCCTCTTTTGGCTCAAGCTTGATAAAGACATGTCCATATTGCCCACGCCCACCAGATTGTTTAGCATATTTACATTCTTGCTCCACTGAAGAACGGATAGTTTCTCTAAATGCAACTTGAGGTTGTCCAATCTCAGCTTCTACTTTAAATTCTCGTTTCAAACGATCCACAATAATCTCAAGATGAAGCTCACCCATTCCACCAATCAAAGTCTGACCAGTTTCTTCTTGTGTGCTTACTCTAAAGCTTGGATCTTCTTCAGCAAGTTTTCCAAGTGCTACTGCCATTTTTTCTTGATCTGCCTTTGTCTTTGGCTCTACTGCAATATGAATAACTGGCTCTGGGAATTCCATTCTCTCTAAAATCACAGGATCTTTTTCAGAGCAAAGCGTATCTCCTGTAAGCGTATCTTTCAAACCTACAAAAGCACAAATCTCTCCAGCATAAACTTCTTTAATATCCTCACGCTTATTAGAATGCATTTTAAGAAGTCGGCCAACTCTTTCTTTTTTGCCTTTTGTTGAGTTAAGAACATAGCTTCCACTTTCAAGCATTCCGCGATAAACGCGCACGAAAGTTAATTGTCCAACAAAAGGATCAGTCATAATCTTAAATGCAAGTCCTGCAAACTCTCCATTGTCTCCAGATTTTACGCTGATTTCTGCTTCTGTCTTTGGATCAATTCCCTTGATATCTACAACCTCTGTTGGAGCAGGCAAGAAATCAATCACTGCATCAAGCAGAGTTTGAACTCCCTTATTTTTAAAAGAAGATCCACAAAGCATTGGAATAAGATTCATACTTAAACAACCTGCTTTAATCCCTTTTTTGATTTCTTCTACGCTCAATTCTTCTCCGCTTAAATATTTCTCCATCAAGACTTCATCTTGTTCTGCAGCAGCTTCAACAAGTTTTTCACGATACTCATTTGCCTTTTCAAGCAAATCTGCAGGAATCTCCTCGATATCATACTTTGCACCCATTGTTTCATCATTCCAAACAATAGCTTTCATCGCAATAAGATCCACTACACCCTTAAAAGTATCTTCTGCGCCAATAGGGATATTGATGGGGACAGGATTTGCCTTAAGTCTTGCTTTGATTTGCTCTTCAACATTATAGAAATTTGCCCCGATTCTGTCCATCTTATTGACAAAAACCATTCTTGGGACTCCATATTTATTAGCTTGTCGCCATACGGTTTCACTTTGAGGCTGAACTCCTCCTACTGAACAAAAGACTGCTACAGCTCCATCAAGCACTCTCATTGATCGCTCAACTTCAATCGTAAAATCCACATGTCCTGGAGTATCAATCAAATTGATTTGATAATCTTTCCAAAAACAAGTCGTTGCTGCTGAAGTAATGGTGATTCCTCTTTCTTTTTCTTGTTCCATCCAATCCATTGTTGCAGCGCCATCATGCACCTCTCCAATCTTATGGCTTACACCTGTATAAAACAAGATTCGCTCTGATGTTGTTGTCTTTCCTGCGTCGATGTGAGCAGCAATACCAATATTCCTGATTCGATTTAATGGAGTTTTCCTTGCCATTGTTTATCCTTAGTTTTGAAGTTTTATAGAGTGTGTTTGCCCTGCTCTCCCCAAGCTTATCAAGAACTCATTGCAAGGGGAAAACAAAATTACCAGCGATAGTGTGCAAATGCTTTGTTGGCTTCTGCCATTTTATGAACATCTTCTCTTTTCTTAAAAGCTGCTCCACGATCATTTGCAGCATCAATCAACTCATTTGCCAAACGATCAATCATTGTTCTTTCATTTCTTTTGCGTGTTGCTTCCAAAATCCAACGAATTGAGAGAGACTGTTGTCTTGTTGGACGAACCTCTACAGGAACTTGATAAGTCGCTCCTCCTACTCTGCGACTTCTGACTTCTACAAGAGGTTTAACTTTTTCTAAAGCTTTTTCAAAAGTTTCAATCCCCTTTTCACCACTCTTTTCTTCAATCTTTGCAAAAGCTGCATAAATAATCTTTTCAGCAACACTTTTCTTACCATCATACATCATCTTATTGATAAATTTTGTTACTACCTTATTTCCATATACAGGGTCACCCAATACTTCTCTAACTGGGGCTTTTCTTCTTCTCATTCCTACCTTCCTCTTTTATTTTTTATCTGCTTTTGCTTTTTTAGCGCCATACTTACTTCTTGATACACTTCTCTTGGCAACTCCAGCAGTATCAAGAGCACCACGCACAATGTGATACTTCACACCTGGCAAGTCCTTTACCCTTCCACCTCTTACAAGAACGATAGAGTGTTCTTGAAGATTGTGTCCTTCACCAGGGATATAGCTAATCACTTCAAATTTGCTTGTAAGTTTAACTTTTGCAACTTTTCTAAGTGCTGAGTTTGGCTTCTTGGGTGTCGTCGTATAAACGCGAGTGCAAACCCCCCTTCTTTGTGGGCACTCTACCAAAGCAGGGGATTTAGTCTTCTTGACAACTTTTTTTCTTTCTTTTCTAATCAACTGATTAATCGTTGGCACACATCCATCCTTATAATAAAATTTACAAAATTTTTGGCTATTATACTTAAAAAATGTTTAGATTAAACTTAGGAATTATCCTTATTGTGTCTAATCATCACTTTTTTATTCTTATATAAGCCTGTTCCTACTGGAATCATACGACCCAAAACAACATTTTCTTTCAAGTCTTCTAAGAAATCCTTTTTCGCAGAGATACTTGCCTCTGTAAGCACTTTCGTAGTTTCTTGGAAAGAAGCTGCTGAAATGATAGAATCACTACTGATTGCAGCACGAGTAATACCAAGCAATACAGGCTCTGCAATAGCAGGATTACCGCCCATTTTTAGCATTCTTTCATTCTCTTCTTTGAAATGCCTACGGCTAACAAGATCTCCCTCAATGAATTTCGTATCTCCGCTATCAAGCACTTTGAAATAGCGAAGCATTTGAGATAAAATAACCTCGATATGCTTATCAGCAATGCTAACACCTTGTCGGCGATAAACTTGTTGCACTTCACCTACAACATATTTATGCAATTCTTTTTCGCCATTGATTCTTAAGATATCATGGCTACTTATCGTTCCATCACTAAGCATTTCACCTGCATGCACAAATTCACCCTCACGCACTAGAATCTGCTTTGACTTATCAATGAGATATTCAGTCTGTCTG
>CAUWEE010000124.1:0-3712 GCA_963557095.1 uncultured Helicobacter sp.
TGTTTCTACTGATCAATTAGAGCAGATTATGCAAAAACTCTCCGAGCAGATTCCCCAAAGTCTTTTTGTGCTTGATATTAGCTCAAGACTGCTTGAAAAAGAAGATTTGCCTCATAGTAAAGATTTTCAGAGCTCTAAAAGTTTTGCTTATTGTCCGCAATGTCTCAAGACCAAAAAAGGCGATATGTGTTTGCTTTGTCAAAAGAAGATTTTTAATCTCCTTGAAATTGAAACCATCGCCTCTTTGTTGTTAGAGGGCAAGGCAGTGAGACTCAATACTCAAAGCGGTGAGCATTGTTTGTCTTTGACACCTAGTCCAAGAGTATATTGTCTCAATCCTGAGTATGTGCTTGAGATTTGCCATCTCACGCCTAAAGAGCTAGAAGCCTTGGCTAGTGATGAAAAACCAATTTTGCGCGTGAGGGCAAATGCAGATTTTGGACTTGATGCGAGGGAAATACGCCTCTCTCTTGCTCATGATTTGGAATTGTTGGAGCTTTTTGTCATCCTAAGAGAGAGGGGTGTGAAGTTTTTGTTTGAAACGCAGGAGGCTGATTGCGAGTTTTATCTCTCTGATACCCTTGCTTCGCCTCAAGAATTGATTATCTTAGAAAATAATCATCCCTTATTATTGCGATCTAGCTTTATTGATTCTCATCTGGAAGAAATTTTTGGACAGTATCAAAGCCTAGATAAAGCTTATCTTGCAACGATTTTAGAGGAAAATCAAGTCCATCATCAAAATATTCTCAATTTTTATTTTTCTCTTAAGGGGGGAGATAAGATTTGTCTCTACAATGCTCAAACTCAATGGTTTAATGAGGTGATGGAGTTTTGTCTTCCTAAAGATTTATTTAGCCTTTTTGAGCAAATTAAACAAGATGGCGAGAGTGGAGCAAAACTTCTCAATAACTACAAACAGACTTTCCCCGCACTTTGTGAGAATAATCAATCTTTTGAGAGCTTTCCTCAAGGAATATTTGGGATTTGGGAGATTGCACGCGTGGTTTTGGGAATGGAAGAAAATCCCCTCTATCTTGCTAATAAAAATCTCAATCACAGAGGGGTTGCTATTGATTATAAATTTAAACAAACTTCATTGATCGCACAAGAGTTTGATCTTGTGAAATGCATTCGCAGTGCGATGAGCTTCAAACTAGCGGGGGTGCAAGAAGAAATTATTGCCTTGGGTTATATTGAAAGCTTCTCTCTTTTTCTCTCAAAGCTCTATCTTGCCTTGCGTCAATCTGTTGAAATTGAAGGGATGAGTATATGCGGAGATTTATTTGATTCTAAGATGCTTGGGGATTTTATCTACAAAAACAATCGACAACTTCCTATTTATCGCAATATTACCTTTCCGCTTTTGTATCAATGAAAGATTCTTTGTTGATTTTCATTCAGGGGAGAGTGCAGGGGGTTGGGTTTCGTCCATTTGTAAGCAATCTTGCCACATCTTTGGGACTTAAGGGGTATGTGAAGAATATCGGAAGAGGTGTTGAAGTCCTTGTGCAGGGGGAGAGCAAAGAGGAATTTTTGCAGCTCTTACCTTTGCAAGCTCCTCCAATGGCTCATATTGATAAGATAGAAACACGCTATCAAAATACAAAAGAATCGAAAGATTTTTTAATCCTGAATAGCCAAAGTATGGACAAGATCAGCACTCCTCCAATCCCAGACTTTGCACTTTGTCATGATTGTGCCAAGGAGATTTTAGATTCAAATCAGAGGAGGTTTTTTTATCCTTTGATAAATTGCACAAATTGCGGACCTCGATTTAGTGTCATTAAGGCCTTTCCTTATGATAGAGAGCGCACTTGTATGCAGCCTTTTTGTATGTGTGACTTTTGTTCTAAGCAATATCATCAAGCTTCTAATCGCTTTTTTCATGCTCAAGCGATCTCTTGTCCAGAATGTGGTCCCAAGGCATTTTGGAAGGGAGAAGAATGCAGGGATTTTGTCTCTGTTTTTCAGGAAATGGCAAGTTTGATTAAAGCTGGAGAAGTGCTTTGTATTCAGGGAATTGGTGGCTTTCATCTTGTTTGTGATGCAGGGCAAGAAAAAGCGGTAGATAAAATTCGCAGATTAAAAAGGCGTCCAAAAAAGCCTTTGGCTTTGATGTGCAAAGATATTAAGCAGGTGAAGCAAATCGCTCATCTCTCTCCAAAAGAAGAGGAAGTTTTACAATCAAAACAAGCCCCTATTGTCCTTTTGGAAAACAGGGAAAAATTCAAAAACATCGCTCTAGATCGCTATGGGGTCATCCTTGCTTATACGCCAATTTACAAACTTTTATTTGAGTTTTTGGATCATCCTTTGGTTGTTACTTCTGCCAATCTCAAAGGAGAGCCCATCCTCTATCAGAGCCAAAAAGTTGAAGAGCTAGGACTCCCTTTTGTTTTCTCTCATCAAAGGGAGATCTTGCAGCCTATTGAAGATAGTCTTGTGCAAGTTTTAAGCACTCAAAAGATAATGTTGCTAAGAAATGCCAGAGGATATGCTCCTAGCGTCTTTAAATTGGCAAGGAAGATTCCCAATGCAATTTTGGCATTAGGGGCGAATCAAAAGGTAAGTTTTGCCCTTGCTTTTGATGAGTGGGCGATCGTTTCTCCTTATATTGGCGATTTAGATAATCTAGCGAGCTTTGAGCGTTTCAAAAGTGCTATTGACACTATGCGAGAGCTTTATAAACTAGAATTTCAAGAGGTCATTTGCGATTTGCATCCTCAGTATAAAAGCACAGAGCTTGCCTTTGAGCTCTGCTCCTCTCCCATTCAGATTCAGCACCACTATGCCCATACTTTGAGTGTATGTTTTGAGCATCACTTGCATTCAAAGGTTTTGAGCTTTTGTTTTGATGGCACAGGCTATGGCAGTGATGGGAAAATTTGGGGGGGAGAAGTGCTTCTTGCAGATGCTCAAGGCTTTGAGCGGATTTTGCATTTTAAAAATTTTGCTCTTTTGGGAGGAGGGATTGCAACGAGGGATATTGCAAGGAATTTTTATGCCCTTTTGGGTGAGAGTGTGCCTCTAGAACAAAAGCAAGAGTTTTTTATCAAAAGAGGCAAAAGTAAGCAGGACTTAGAGACTTTGGAGCTTATGCAAAAAAAGGGCTTAAACTCACCCCTTACTTCAAGTGTGGGGAGAATCTTTGATGCTCTTGCTTGGGTTTGTGGATTAGAGGAGCAAAGCTATGAAGGTGAGAGTGGAGAGTGGATTGGAAGTCTTTATGATGAGAGGGTTGGGCAGTCTTATGGTTTTAGGATTGAAGGTGAAGAGATTGTCCTAGATATTCTTGCCATTTATGAAGATGCACATTGTGGGCTTGAACCTTCACTTATTGCTTCCAAGTTTTTAAATGCTTTGATTGAAATCGTTGCAAAAATCGCAGAATTATATTCTTATGATGTTGTGCTTTGCGGAGGAGTTTTTTGCAATAAAATTTTAAGTTCAAAGCTTTTGGAACGACTGGAGAATTGCTACATTGGGGAGAAAATCCCTCCCAATGATGGCTCAATCGCCCTTGGACAGCTTTACTGGGCACTACAAAGGAGATAAAATGCAAGATAACCCACAGCTCAAAAAAAATCTGCAACTTGTTGAGAAAGTTTTAAGCAAGAATGACAAAGAGGCACTCAAAGTGCGTGAATTTTTTGATTCTAAGCAAATTTTGGCTCTCAATCTTATGAGTTCTCCAGGGAGTGGAAAAACA
>CAUWEE010000125.1:0-3629 GCA_963557095.1 uncultured Helicobacter sp.
ACTCATTGCACACGAATTTTATAGGGGGCTTGCAGTAGATGATTGAGCTCTTGAATTTTCTCAAGTGCAAACAGGATCTTCTCTTCTTCTATTGTATGAGTAATAAGAAAAATCTTTGCTTCAGTCCCAGAACTTTTCTGCAAAATTTCATTCACAGAGATTCCAAAATCTGCCAAAATCGATGTAATTTGCGCCAAAATCCCCTGACAATCTTTGACAACAAAACGCAAATAATATTGGGATATGATTTTTCCTTTTGGCCGAATGCTTGGGGCATTCCCTATATCAAAGAATCCAAAAGGGGGACAAGGATAAGATGATACATTGCGCAATCTTGCCATATGCACCAAATCTGCAACCACAGCACTTGCAGTCGCATCTCCTCCAGCCCCAAACCCACTCATAAAGATATCGCCTACAAAATCTCCTTGAAAATTAATAGCGTTTTTTACTCCATTGACTTGCGCTAAAGGCTGTTTCTTAGAAATGAGGGCTAGATGCAAACGCAAATCCAAATCATTCTCTTCTTTTTTGGCAATACCCAAAAGCTTAACCGCATATCCTAATTCATCAGCAAAATGCAAATCTTCCCAATCGATCCCCTCAATCCCCTCAATGAGAATATCCTCAGGTTTTGCATCAATTCCATAAGCAAGTTTTGCAAGGATTAAAAGCTTATGTCCTGCATCTCCACCATTGATATCTAAGCTTGGATCAGCTTCAGCATATCCAAGCTCTTGAGCACTTTTGAGTGCCTGATCAAAACTTTGCTTTTCTTGAAACATTTGACTCAAAATGTAATTGCTCGTCCCATTAAAAATACCCTCAAAGCCAAAAAACTCATTGGCAACTAAGCTATCTCGCAAAATTTCAATCACAGGAATTCCGCCACAAACACTTGCTTCAAAGCCAAAAGGAAGTCCCCTTGAAAGCTCTAGTAAGTCTTTGGCATAATAAGCAAGCATTGCTTTATTCGCTGTAACAAAGGCCTTTTCTTGAGCAAAAACTTTTTTTGCAATTTCAAAAGGATAGTCAATGCCACCTATCAACTCCACAACAACATCAATTTCATCATCTAACAAAATATCATTTATATCTTCAGAGATCAAAAAATTATAACCATGATACTTTTTTGAATCGCGCACAACAGCGCGTTTAATCACAATCTCAACACCTGCTCTTTGAAAAATTCTTTGAGATGAGTTATGAAGGATTCTAGCCACACTAGATCCAACAGTCCCAAGCCCAATCAAAGCAATAATCATTTTCTTCATTGTCTATGACCCCGATCCAAAAGCCGTGAATGTCACAGTAATTCCGCTTTTTAAACGCGCGGGATTATTGAGATCTGTAACCATTACAAATGCAGTCTCATCGGTAATATTAATTTCAGCACTCGCAGCAAAATCATTTTGTGTCACAATCTCTAAAATCTGCAAATCTTTATCATAAAGCACAATTCTTGGACTCCATCCAATCCTTGTGTCTTTTTTCAAAATACTCATCATGCCAGCACTGCTTGTGCTAAACCAATACTCTCCAGAAATATTTTTAAGATCAAAACGATCATCATGCTTTAATATCGTGGAATTTACGATGTTTGAGTAAGAGACTTTAAGCTCATAGAACCAATCTGATCGACTTTTGCGCACAACTTTTATTGCCTCAATTCCCCGCTTTTTAAATTCACTCAAAACGACTTCTGGATCAACACCACTTTCTGCAACAAGAGAAAAGATGAGAAACATATCACCCTTTGTATATTTTGCTTTTGAAATCGTAAAATAGGAATATCCAATTGCTGAGAGGACATTACTTACTGCTTTTGTCAAGAAAATAGGCTTTGTTTTTGCCTTAAAACCAATTTTGATTTCTGTTGGTTTTTGAAGAGAAAGAGACAATAAACCATTATCTTTTAATGTTTTAATAACCTTATAATAATCAACCTGCTTGTCTTGACCTTCTGCAAAAACAAATTTCGTCTTATTGGCAAACAAACGATTGACAAAATTCTGATTAATCTGATAAGACTTCTCCCCCATAATATTAAGCACGATATCATCCAGAGAATCCGCATATAAAGCAAGATTTAAGAACAAAGATAAAAGTAGAACTCTTACCATTCCACTCCACCATTAAGTGAAATAAACTCCTCTTTTGTAATCTGTCTCAATCCCCCCTCTTTAGTATGAATTAAAAAAATAGGCTTATAAGTGTTAAACTGTTTTTCATTCTCATTAACTGTTGCAGTAAAAACTCCATAAGCGATATAAAAGAGCAAATTTGTATCAAGAGCGACTTCAAACTCTCTCTTAGTTTGCGCAACTCTACTCTTCTTATCAAGATTGACTATCCCCATCCAAACAGGTTTTTGAAAGGAAAGATAAAGAATGTTTTCAGGATCAAAACTTAACCCATCAAACAAAGGAGCATCAAGCTGAGAAAGGGGCTTCTCAACCTGCTTTGGCTCTACTGCATTATTTTGGTTTGCACTTGTGCTCTCTGAAGCAGAAGCTTGCAAACTTGCTTCATCTTGCTGTTCTTTTTTTAAGACTTCATCTTGACTTAAAATTTGTTTTTCTTTATCTTTTATTTCTTGAAATTGATCAATTGGTTTAAAAAACTCATTTTTTCTATTCCAAAGCATTTGCCCAACATACAAAAAAACAATACAAAGAATAAGTGTGATCAGAATGAGCGCAAGTCGCTTTTGTTTAACTGTTTGATTATATCGCTGCTTTTCTAGTTTTTCTCTTTTCTCATCTTTCTCTTTGGGAAAATATTGGCGATATTCTTCAAGCCAAGTAGATAAATCAAGCTTATACTGCTTCTCTAGAATATTGATAAAACCCCTAGCCCTCACATAATCTAACTTTTCAAAACGCTTTTCTAAGATGTCAGAAATCTTAACTGCATCTAGCTTTGTATCTTGTTTAATCTTGTCGATTCCAATTCGCCTTAGCTTTTCTAAATTCTCATCCTGCTTTTCAAAATTCTCAAGATTCTCTTCCATTTTTAACCAGCCCATACATTAAAATTCCGCCTGCAACGCCAACATTAAGGGAATCAAAATTGTTTTGCATTTCAATTGAGATTATTTTATCCATTTTTTGAATGATTTTATTTCTAAGGCCATCGCCTTCACTTCCCAAAAATAAAGCCCACTTTTTAGCTGCACTAAATGTTGAAAAACATTCTCCATGCATACTTGCACCATAACATTCAAAATCTTTCTGTTTTAGATGATGAATAAAATCAAGTAAAGATGAACAAAAACAAATAGGCAAATCAAGCATCGCTCCGCTACTTGATCGCATCATCGTTTCTTGCGCCTTAAGCGAAAAGCTTCCCTCCACAATAAGAGCTTCCACTCCCAAAGCATAAGCTGTCCTCATTAAGGATCCAATATTGCCAACATCACTGACACCACACAGAACAACAAGATGGGAAAATGCAAGGACTTGAGTTGGACTTATAGTCTCTAGAGCAGCAATTTGAGCAAACATTCCCTGATGATTTCCTCCCCTTGCCATTGCTTGGGCTCTTTTAGAGTCAATACGCGTAATTTTCACTCCCAATCGCGTAATTTGATGAAATAATTTTGGCTCAATATCTTTTGCCAACAAAAT
>CAUWEE010000126.1:0-3624 GCA_963557095.1 uncultured Helicobacter sp.
ATGATGATTGATGAGGCAAGAAAAGCTAGGGGTAATGAAGAATTTAACCAAGAGAGTGTGATCAAAAAAGGACAGCTAATCTCTGCCTCACTTTCTCTGACAGGGAAAATAGGACAGAGAATTACAAAGCTTGAAGACAAACAAAGGGTGGATTATTTTTTCAAGATTGAAATCAATGATCTTAAAAGTGGATTAGTCAAATGGAGCAAGACAATTGATATCTCCAAAATCGCCCCTGACAATGCTTCAATTTGGTAGAACAAAGGATAAAGCCCCAGAACATCTGCTAGGCTTTAAGAGAAATATCCTTATATCTCTACTCCATTTCAAGATTTAAAAGCACAAATTCTTCTCCATCAAGCACCCTCACATCTTGGCTTAAGCAGTGAGGGCATTGGATCTGAAGCTTAGAGCTTGTGCTTTTTTGAGCACACTTGAAGCACTCCAGATCTAAGGGTTGGATAAGATAGCTAATCTCTGCATCCTTTAAAACACTCTCTTCTTTGAAAGTCTCAAGCGCTCTTTGAAAAAGGCTAAGCTCAATCCCACTCAAAACCCCCGCTTTGATCTTGGCGCTCACCACTCTTGTGCATTGATTTTGACGCACATACTCCTCACACATTTCCAAAAAGGACTGAACCACAGAGTATTCATGCATTAGCAAATCCTTGGGAGGATCTCTCCACTAGGCATATCCAAAAATCGCCTTGTCCCATAGCCACTATGCAAAACAACCTTGCCACAATATTCACAATCAACATGGCCAATGATTTGTGCTTCCATACCTAAAGGATGAGCTCTTAAAAGCTCCAATGCCCTCTGTGCATCCTCCTTGGGTAATGCCATTACAAAAGTTCCCTCATTTGCCAAGGAGTAAGCCTCTAGCCCCAAAAACTCACAGATTCCCTGCACTTCATCACAGATTGGCACAGCCCTTTCTTCAATATGAATACATTTTTGTGAGGCTTTTGCCCACTCATTTAGCACTGCTGCTAGTCCCCCTCTTGTAGCATCTCTTAGGGCCGTGATTTGAATCCCTGAAGCAAAAATACCCTGTAAAAGCGGGAAAAGAGAAGCGCAATCAGAGCTAAGCTTTGAAACAAGATCGATCCCCTCCCGCTGCGCAAAGATACTCGCTCCATGCTTTCCAATACTATTTGAAACAAGGATTGCCAATCCCTCATCAATCTTTTCTGCTCCAAGCCCCTCATAAACCAGCTCCCCAATCCCACTTGTATTGATATAAACTCCATCGGCATAGCCCTTGCCCACGACTTTTGTATCCCCTGTTACAATCAATACATCATTTTTTTGGCACTCCTGTGCCATTGATTCTGCAATTTGCTCAAGTTTTTCTAGCTCAAAACCCTCTTCAATAACAAAAGACGCACTCAAATACTTTGGTCTAGCCCCCATCATCGCCAAATCATTACAAGTCCCGCAAATACTAAGCTTTCCAATATCTCCACCCCTAAAAAACAAAGGTGAAATCGTATAAGAATCTGTGCTAAAAGCGATTTTAGACATTTGAGGCAAGAGGGCAGAATCACCTGCTTGAAGCAAAATGTCATTCTTGAAATGCTTATAAAATACAGTTTCAATCAGAACATTATTTTCGCTTGCGCCATTACCTGCAGCAAGTGTAACTATTTTATTCTTCATACTTCTCTCCTTGTCTTGATAAACTTTAGGATTTTCACCCTCTTTTTCTACAATTTCTCTTCTCAAATCTTAAGTGAGCTCTATATCAAGCCCCCATAGCGAAAATAAGCATTGCAGACCCCCTCACTACTCACCATACAACTTCCAATGGGGGTAGTTGGAGTGCAAGCTTTAGCAAAAAGCTTACATTCCAAAGGCTTGGCAAGTCCGCTAATAATTTTTGGACAAAGACACCCCTTAGGTTCATTCACAGGGCTATTTTGCAAATCATAGACCCTCTCCGCATCCAAGTATGCAAACTCATCTTTAAGCTTCAAAGCAGAATGAGGAATCTCGCCTATGCCTCTCCACATAAAACTCTCTTTTTTTTCAAAATAGCAATCAATCTTTCTTTGTGCCAAAATATTCCCTTCAAAGCTTACAGCACGCTTATATTGATTTTCCAGTTTGGCTTCTTTTTCTTTCACCTGTTTTAAAATCATCCACAAACCTTCTAAAATATCCAAAGGCTCAAATCCCGCAACAACAACTGGCAAATGATACTTCGATGCAAAAGGTTCATAGATCTTACTTCCTGTAATCACTGAAACATGAGAGGGGGCAATAAAAGCATCGATTTGGACTTCTTGATTTTGCAGAAGTGCTTCCATTGGAGGAGGAACAAGGACATGATTGATATGAAATAAGAGATTTTTTAGCCCCTCCTCTCTTACACGATCAAGTAATGCGGCAGTCATAGGGGTTGTTGTCTCAAAGCCAATAGCAAAATAAACAACCTGCTTTTGAGGATTGTCTCTTGCAATTTTAAGCAAATCAAGTGGAGAATACACAAAACGCACATCAGCCCCCTTTGATCGAGCATCTGCAAGAGAACCTTGTGAGCTAGGGATGCGAATCATATCTCCCAAAGTTGCTAGAATGACATTTTCTTTTTGTGCCAATTCAATGGCGTGATTGATGCGATTCTTGGGCATCACACATACAGGGCAGCCTGGTCCGTGGATAAATTCAAACACCTCCTTGACGAGCTGATTGATACCATATCTCATAAGACTATGGGTATGTCCCCCGCAAACTTCCATAACGCGGATTTTCCTACCTTGAGCCTCTTGTTTGATTGTTTGACTTAGAGCAAGAATACTCTGCTGATTTTTAAACCCCTCATAGAGATCCTTGAGTTCAAGCATTCTCTTTTGTCCCCTCTTCTTCGACAATGGCTTGAACCATTTTGTGATAAAGCTCTAGGGATTCCATAGCATGTTCTTTGGAAATTTTATTCATCGCATAGCCAATATGAATAAGCACATAATCCCCAATCTCAATCTTTTCTTCCAAAATATCAAGACTAACCTCTCTTTGCGTCCCCATTGTATCGACAATACAGGTATTTTCCTTTTCATTGATTGAAATAACTTGTGAAGGAATAGATAGACACATTATTTTCTCCTTTTAGCTTGAATCCACTCAATAAGCGTATCAATCCCCTCATCGCTTTTAGAGGAGATTTCAATCATTTCAACACTAGGATTGAGTTTTCTTGCGCGTTGCAAAACCAAAGAGGGATCAAAATCAAAATGAGGCAAGAGATCAATCTTGCTTACAAGCACCAAATCCGCATTTCTAAACATCACGGGATATTTTTCTACCTTATCATCCCCTTCAGTTACCGAAAGCAAGACAATATTGTAATGTGTGCCAACATCATAACTTGCTGGACAAACAAGATTGCCAATGTTTTCTACAAAGCACAGATCAATTTCATCAAAATGAAGCTCCTTGAGGGCCTCTGTGATCATAAAAGCATCCAAATGACAAGCGCTCCCTGTTTGAATCTGCACGGCCTCAATCCCCTTTTGACGCAACTTATTGGCATCATTTTCAGTCTCCAAATCCCCCTCAATCACATTGAAATTGAAGGGCTTTTTGAGTGCGAGCTTTTCTAGGATACTTGTTTTTCCACTC
>CAUWEE010000127.1:0-3612 GCA_963557095.1 uncultured Helicobacter sp.
GATGGGAGCGCTTGGAAACACAAAACTTTACAATACTCTTTGGAGCCTCTATTTAACTAAGAGGCTCCATTAAATTTTGATCTTGTTTGATTTTATCTTACTCTTTTAGTTTCTTTAGTTATGGTTTTTTCTCTCTGTTTTTTTATCATTTCTTTTGATTTGTTTTGCTTCTTTTTTCTTCCTTTGCTTTCTGTGCCCCCTCCCCCTATGCCACTAGTGTTTCTTGCAAATGCAGCTTGTATGCAAAAAATTCTGTTTTGCAAAAAGAAAACAAACAATTAGAGTTTATTCCATTTTGAGTCCTCTCTTGATAGAATCTTTGCTTTTTAAAGGAAATTGATGATTTTTGAACTTTTTAGAGAAGATGGGAAAGCAAGGGCTGGGGTGCTAAAACTTGCTCATTCAGAGGTGAAAACCCCTGTTTTTATGCCTGTTGGCACTCAAGGAGTGATCAAGGGATTGGACTATATAGATGTTATGCAGCACTTAGATGCCAAGATTATCTTGGGGAATACTTACCATCTCTATCTGCGTCCGAGTGCAGAAGTGGTGAAACGCTTTGGGGGTTTGCATGGCTTTAGTGGATATAAGGGGAGCTTTTTGACAGATAGCGGGGGTTTTCAGGCCTTTAGCTTGGGAGGGAAGAGAAGGGAAGAGGGGATTGAGTTTAAATCTCATATCGATGGCAGCAAGCATTTTTTCACGCCCTCAAAGGTGCTAGAGATTCAGTATGCGCTCAATAGCGATATTATGATGATCTTGGATGATTTAGTGGGTTTGCCCGCTGATGATTTGAGGATTTCTCAATCGATTGAGAGGACAACAAGATGGGCAAGGGAGAGTTTGGAGCATCATCTAGCCTGTAAGCTTGAGGGTAGAGCTAGAGATAATCATATTTTTGCGATCGTGCAGGGGGGGACTAATGAAGGATTTCGCAAGATAAGCGCAGAATCTCTTGTAGAAATTGAGGCAAGAAGGGGGGGAGTGGCAATAGGTTTTGATGGTTTTGCAATTGGTGGGCTTGCGGTGGGGGAGAGCGCAGATGAGATGTATGAGACACTTGATTTTACGCTGCCTTATCTTCCAAGAGAGAAGCCCAGATATTTGATGGGTGTGGGGACGCCAGAAAATCTCATCGAGGCGATTGGAAGAGGGGTGGATATGTTTGATTGTGTGATGCCCACACGGAATGCGCGCAATGCGACGATTTTTACAAGTCGTGGAAAGATCTCAATCAAATCCTCACGCTATGCCTTAGAGGATCTTCCACTAGATTTGGAGTGTGATTGCTATACTTGTCGAAAATTTTCAAGAGGATATATTCATCATCTGTTTAGGAGCAATGAGATGACTTATCATCGCTTGGCTTCCATCCACAATCTTAGGTATTATCTCAATCTTGTGAAGGGGGCTAGAGAGGCGATTTGTCGTGGAGACTTTGAGAGCTTTAGAGAGGAATTTTATCTGAAATATCGTGGAGAATTATGAGGCGCTATGGACTTATCGAATCAAAAAACAAAAGAGAAATAGTCTTGCTGCAAGGTTTGGGTTGTCGCTATAAGGCTTGCCGCTTTTGTGATTATTATTATGATGTCTCTGCGCAAAGCGATGAACTCAATGCTGCTGCGCTCTCTGAAGTGAGTGGCAAATATGGAATCCTAGAGGTGATTAACTCTGGAAGTTTTGGTGAGTTAAGTGAGTTAAGCCTTGAGCGCATTAGGGAGACTGCTTGGCACAAGGGGATTCATACGCTGATTTTTGAGTGCCATTATCTTTATCGCGAAGAGATTGCTTGGCTTAGGGAGTATTTTTCTAGTTTTAAAATCCGTGTGAAATTGGGATTGGAGAGCTTTGATTATCATTTGCGTGAGGCCTTGCTCAAAAAAGGAATCAAAGAGCATAGAGATGAAGAGATTGCTAGGGACTTTGATGAGGCGAATTTTTTGGTAGGGGTAGAGGGGCAGAACCTAGAAATGATTAAGTATGATTTGGAGATGGGTTTGAAACTTTTTGATCGTATTTGCGTCAATGTAATGTGTGATAATTCTAAGATGAAGGCCAACAAGGAACTCATCGCTGAATTTATGCAAAAGATTTATCCCTTTTATTGCGAGAATGAACGCATTGATTTTTTGCTAGAAAATACAGATTTTGGAGTGGGATGATGAATGAATTTTTACTGATTTTAAGCCTTGTGGTGACTTATGGTGGGGTGATTTTGGCTTATAGATTTTTTGGGAGGATTGGCCTTTTTGTCTTTGCTGTTTTTGCGACAATTGTGGCAAATATTGAAGTGAGCTTTTTGCTTGATGCTTTTGGGATCACTCAAACTCTTGGCAATGTGCTTTTTGCCTCGACTTTTTTAATCACTGATGCTTTGAGTGAGATAAGGGGCAAGAGAGAGGCTCAAAGAGCTGTGGGAGTTACACTATTTTTTAGTGTTTTATTTTTGATTTTTGCACAGCTTTGGATTTATTATATTCCGCTTGAGAGCGTCACAGGGGAGAGCTTCCATAGGGTTTTTGCACAGACGCCAAGGATCATCGCTGTCTCCTTGCTTGTCTTTGCTTTTGTTTCTTATCTAGATGTATGGCTGTATCATTGGTGGTGGAAGTGGAGTGCGGGCATTTGCAAAGAAAACTGGCTTTGGATTCGCAATAATGGTTCTACACTCATTTCTCAGCTTCTCAATACGATTTTGTTTAGCATTGGGGCATTTTATGGGGTATATGAGTGGGCTGTGATTATGCAGATTATTTTGTCTAGTTATGCAATTTTTGTATGTTTGGCTTTACTTGATACACCTTTTCTTTATATACTTGTTTATTTAGCCAAACAGAAAAATGACTATGATGGAAAGAAAAAGTTAATTAGGTTTGAATATTGATGGAAATTTATTTAATCAGTGCATATTGTTTGTTATTTTTTGTGCCAAGTCTTGTTTTGAACTTCTTGCAATACCGCCACATAGAGAGCGCATTGAGAAAAAAGGAGGTTTTGCTTTCGGCAAAAGCTTATCAGGAAGCTGGGGAATACGCTCTGAAAAAATTAGGACTTGATATTCTTCAAGATTTTCTTGGTGTTTTGTTGTTTGCTTTTTGGGTTTGCTGTGGTTTTGAGTGGCTTAATGCTTATACCCCTAGCTTCTCGGACTTGAAACTATCTTCTAGCGTTCTGCTTGTTTTGGAATTTTTGATTTTAACCCAGATTGTATTTTTGCCCTTTAAATATCATCGTGAAATGGTTTTAGATAAGGAATTTGGCTTTAGTAAACAAAGCAATTATCTCTTTTTTATGGATTTTTTTAAGGGTGTTTTATTGAGCATTATTTTTGGAGGAATGGCTCTATTTGTTTTGATGTGTATTATGGAACGCGTGGAGTTATGGTGGGTTTGGGGGGCTGTTTTTGTTTTTGCAGTGATGATTTTGATCAACTTTGCTTATCCGACTTGGATTGCTCCACTTTTTAATACATTTTCTCCCTTGCAAGATGAGTGTTTGCAGCAAAAGATTGAATCCTCGCTTGAACAAGTAGGATTTAAGAGCAATGGAATCTTTGTTATGGATGCAAGCAAAAGAGATGGGCGATTGAATGCTTATTTTGGTGGATTT
>CAUWEE010000128.1:0-3610 GCA_963557095.1 uncultured Helicobacter sp.
AGCTACAAAAGGAGCTCCAAAAATGATACCCCCCCCCCCGAGATAGCAAGAAGCACAAGGGAAATCAAAAGAGCTTGTTTTGGCAAGATTGCTCCACTGGCAATTGGACGCAATCTCTTTGTGGGATGCAAACGATCACTCTGCACATCTTGCAAATCATTGAAAATATAAACAGAACTCGCCAAGCAAGAAAAAAATAAAAAGGCAAAGATGCAATGCAAAATCATCTGCACATCAAAGCTAAAAGCGAAAAAGAGTGGAGCAAAAATAAATAGATTCTTGATGTATTGATGGATTCTAAGAAGTTTTAAATAATCCTTCATACCCCATATCTCGCTTTTTTACTTTTGAGCACTTCTAAGCTCATTCCTAGCATCTCGCTTGCCCTCTGCAAATCCCCCTGCGTTTCACTCAAGACTTCAGTGATCAATTCCCTTTCAAGATCCTCAAGCCTTAGCTTTTCTTTCTGTCCAAAAAAGACTTCATTGCGCACTTGCAAACATAGATTTTCTTCTTCCACAATCTCTCCATCACTTAAAATCCCTGCGCGCTCTATGACAGAAAGCAATTCTCGAATATTCCCAGGCCAAGCATAGTCCAAAAGCGCCTTTTGAGCCTCTTTTGAAAAAACCTTTGGAGCAAAATCATACTGCTCACACACACTCTTAAGCTTCCATTGAGCTAGAGGCAAGATCTCCTCTTGTCTCTCTTTGAGCGAAGGGATAGAGATAGGCATCGTATTGAGGCGGAAAAACAAATCTTCCCTAAACTCCTTGTTGCTAATCTTCTCTTCAATCTGCACATTTGTCGCACAGATTACACGCACATCAATCTTGATGGGCTTGGCGCTCCCTAGCCTTGTGATCTCCTGCTCTTGCAGAGCTCTTAGGAGCTTTGCTTGAAGTTTAGTGGGCATATCACCAATCTCATCAAGAAAGATACTCCCCCCGTGTGCCTCCTCAAACAATCCCTTTTTTGTCGCCACTGCATCAGTAAATGCTCCCTTTTCATAGCCAAAAAGTTCAGATTCAAGCAAGTGTTCAGGGATGGCTGCCATATTGATCGCCACAAAGGGAGCATGGGCTCTAGAAGAATTTTTGTGAATAAAATTTGCAAAGACTTCTTTGCCTACTCCACTAGCCCCGAGCAACATCACACTTGCATTTGTAGGAGCTACCCTTAAGGCCTTGTCTTTTG
This sequence comes from uncultured Helicobacter sp., assembly GCA_963557095.1. GTDB lineage: Bacteria > Campylobacterota > Campylobacteria > Campylobacterales > Helicobacteraceae > Helicobacter_G. Next base: position 1,198 of record CAUWEE010000128.1, read on the forward strand.
CTTCTTCAAGTGCTGGGGATGAAGCAATGAAATCATCTTGCTTTTTTTGTTTTGTTTTGATGGGTTTTTTATGGATGACTTCTTGAATCTTCTTACTCTTATGAATGGCTGCGATCAAGTCCTCTATCTCAAAAGGCTTTGTCAAAAAATCTTTCACTCCCAATCGAATTGCCTTGATGGCATTATTAACCGAAGCATTTGCAGTGATGACAATAGCCTCATATTTCCCTTCAAGCTGGGCTAAAAACTCCAAACCATCCATTTGAGGCATATTAATATCTGTGATAATAAGCTCAAAGCTTTCATCTAGCTTTTTAAGTGCATCCTTTGGACCCTTGAAGAGCTCAACTTCAAATTCTGGATAGTCTCTAAGCGAGATCTCAAGAGCCTTTCTTAGATTGATATCATCTTCTACGACTGCGATTTTCATCTTTTCTCCAACACTTTTAATTCGATTACCCCATTTTGCACATTTGCAAGCACACGCTTTGGAGGGATTTTCAGTACTGTTCTTGTTCGTGCTTGCAAGTTTTTTGCCATCGCTTCATCATAGATCTGTGTCCCACTCATATACAAACAATCCAGCACTTGTTCTTGATTTTTTTTGAGACTCCTAAACACAGAATCTTCATTCTCAATATTCAAAATTTCACAAACTCTCATAAGCTTAAACTCCCCGCTTTTTAAACCCTCAACCCCCCTAGGATACAAAACTTTTGAGACCTTATACTCCTCACCCTCCAATAAATCATTCTCCATCTTTGCTTGATAAGAGATGATAAATTCCTCTGCACACAAAATCACCCCCACAAGGAGAAACAAACTACTTAATCTCATCATCCTCTAATGGCTCTTCCTCTTCTTTGGGACATTGACTTGCATAGGCAACCTTTTCATTTGCAACATTGACAATCTTCACTCCACTTGTATTGCGTCCAGCTTCACGAATAGCTTGAGTATCCACACGAATCATCTTTCCACTGCTTGTAAGCACCATAAGATCCATATTTTCATCATTGACATTCACGACACTCACAAGATTTCCAGTCTTTGATGTGAGCTTCATAATAATCACACCCTTGCCCCCCCTACTCTGCAAGCGATAAGACTCTGCAGTTGTTTGCTTCCCAATACCTTTCTCACTCACAGTTAGCAATTTATCCATCTCACTTCCAATGGTTACAGCACCCACAACATAATCTTCTTCGGCTTTAAAGCGAATTCCTGTTACTCCCCTTGACACACGACCAATCTCACGCACATCTTCGATAGCAAAGCGGATACACATTCCGCGATAAGTGGCGATAAAAAGCTCTTTGACTTCAGGATCAACAATTTTTGCCGTGACAAGTTCATCTTCTTCATCAAGATTAATTGCTCTCACGCCAACACTGCGGATATTGCTGTATTCACTTAGCTTAGTTCGCTTCACAATTCCCCGACGGGTGAAGAAGACAAGGGATTTACTCTCATCAAAATCACTTGTTGTAATCGTTGCCATAATTTTCTCATCTTGTTGGATTTGAATGAGATTGACTACTGCCTTTCCAATCGCTGTTCGCCCAGCTTCAGGGATCTTATAGACCTTGAGCCAATAGAGCTGTCCTTTGTTTGTAACAAACATAATCGTGTCATGAGCATTGGCAACAAAGAAGGATTCAATAAAGTCATCATCATGCGTATTTCCGCTAATCTTACCCTTGCCTCCGCGGTTTTGTTTTTCATAAACCTTCAAAGGGACGCGTTTGACATAGCCTCGATGACTCATTGTCACCACAACCTTTTCATTGGGGATCAAATCCTCAATATCAATCGCATCATAATCATCTTCAAGCTCTGTTCTGCGTGGTGAGCTAAACTTTTCTTTAACCTCAAGAAGTTCGGCTTTGATAATCTCATTGAGCTTAGCTTCACTTCTTAAAATAGAGTTCAAAAACTCAATTTGAGCCAAGAACTCAGCATATTCCTGCTCGATCTTATCTCGCTCAAGCCCTGTAAGACGCTGGAGTCTCATCTCCAAAATCGCCTTGCTCTGAAGCTCACTCAAACCAAAACGCTGCATCAAAGCAGTTTTTGCCTCATCTGCATCCTTACTTGAGCGGATAAGAGCGATGACCTCATCGATATGATCAAGAGCGATTTTTAAGCCCTCCAAAATATGCGCTCTAGCTTTTGCCTTTTCAAGTTCAAAAATTGTTCGACGAATCACAATAGTCTTGCGATGAGAAATAAAAAGCCTCAAAAGCTCAAGGAGAGTGAAAATCTTGGGCTCTTTATTGTTGATGGCAAGGAGGATGATTCCAAAAGTTGTCTCCATTGCGGTGGATTTATAGAGATGATTGAGCACGATCTCACTCATTGCATCGCGCTTGAGTTCAATCACCACACGAATCCCCTCACGATCAGACTCATC
>CAUWEE010000129.1:0-3576 GCA_963557095.1 uncultured Helicobacter sp.
ATTGGTATGGATTTTAGCTACAAGGATTTTTCTCTAAGTTTTGGAGTGCGCAATGTAGCAGATAGCTTTTATTATAGTTTTTACAACAAGGATGCAAGAGATGAGATTACAGGATATGCGTTTTTGATCGCTGAGGGCAGAAGCTATTTTCTTGAGGGGAGATATAAGTTTTGATGCCTAGGAGAATAAGATGGAGATGATGCTTGAGAAACTAGAGTTTTATGGTTATGTCCTGCTTTTTTTCTCTTCTTTTGGTGGATCGGTTCTAGCGATTATTTCAGCTGGAGCTTTGGCATATTTGGGGAAGTTGGATTTGCTGTGGAGCATTGTCATTGCCTCTTGTGGGAACATCTGTGGGAGCATCATTCTTGTTTGTCTTGCAAGGTATCAAAGAAAGTTTTTTAGAAGCAAAAAATACTCTCGCAAGATCGCCCTTGTCTATCTTTGGCTCAAAAAGTATGGAATCCTCTTGATTTTTGCCAATAAATATATTTATGGCTTTAAAAGCATTTTGCCCCTTGCTGTGGGGGTGAGCGGATATTCTCTTAGGAAATTTATCATTTGGAATGGCTTTGCTTCTTTTTTGTGGGGAGCGACAATGGGAATGTTAGGGTTTTTTTCTTCTAGTCTTGCGCTCAAGGTTTTTGAAGAGTGGAAGCAATATCCTTATATCTTGCCCCTTGTTTTTATTGTGATTCTTTTGCTTCTATGGTGCTTCATCCGCACAAGAAGTGTAAGGAGAGGCTTAAGTAGTCTCTAGAAAACCCGCTGCCTAAGATTTTTAAGTTTTTAAATATTTTGAAATTAAGTTTTTGTATCATTGCAGGAAAGTTCCAAGATGGGCATCTTGCCCATACATAAGGGGGATTGGCTAGGCCAAGAGATTGATGAGACAAAGAGGTGATTAGGAGCATTATGAAGAAGCTCTCTTTAGATTATCAGACTAACTCCCTCTTTGGGATTTTTTGTGCGAAATCTTTGGGCTCAGCAATGTATAGACAAGTCAATGTTGTTTACAATCGGTAAAAATGATTTTAGAGCCACAGGGGGAATGCTCATTCGCTTAGAGTTCCTATGAGAAAGAGCTTATCGCTTGCTGTCTGCCTTTGTTTGCAGGCTAGAACTGTGACTGAGTGGGCCAATCTTAACGACCCTCCAATTAGTCCACAACCTACGCTCATCACCGTCAATCAAGATAGCATACTTAATGTAGAGCTCAAGGCAGACAATATCAATGCCTCAATGGGGAAGTCGCGCTATAACAGCGATTTTAAATCGCAATCTGAGTGTCAATGCCACCCTTAGCGCACTTGCAGGGAATAATCGATCAACTACGCTTTATTATCTTAGTGGCAGCAAAAAGAGCTTTAGTGGCTTAGGAGAGCTTAGTATCGCTCTTATGGGACAGGAGTTTGCCAAAAGCATCTTTGATCTTGAGCATAATGCCCACTTGGAAATCAATACAAAAATTGCAGTTATGCCAAGAGCAAATCAATCTATCTTTTCTATTTTTCGTGTTGCTGGGGATTCAAGCTTGAAATTCACAAATGATCTCAAAGTGGATCTCTCAAACACACAAGGTCAATTCCCCAATGGCTTGAAAGCCATCTTTGATATCAACTCCAGTGGTAGCGTAGAGATCAATAAGGCAAATACTCAAGGGGTGAAGGTGCAGCTCAAAGGCGATATTTTCTCCCAAGGAACTTTTGTTGCAAAACTTAGGGGGGCGGATTCTTATTTTGAGGGTAGGCAGCAGCTTTCGGGGAATTCTAGCACGACCTTTGAAGCCCGAGATAACTCTCATATCCAAAGTCAGATTGATATTGGGAGTCGAGCCAGACTTGAGATGCAATTCGATCAAGGCAAGCTTGAAGGAAGTCTAAACTCTAGCGCTAATTCGATCACAAATCTTACGCTTGCTCACTCCACCGCAAATTTTCAAATCCAAAGCACAGATCAGTCAAGCTCTACAATCAAGCTGCAAAATCATTCCAATTGGACAGGAAATATCAGCCTCCAAGACAACTCCAAGGCCAACATCACACTCAAAGGATCTTCTTCGTGGAATGGGGATATTTCACTTAGTGGCGGGACTTTGGATCTAGGGCTTGATGGCTCTACATTCAATGGAGATTTTGATATTTCGAGGAGTTCTACAGCAAATCTAAAGTTTCAGAATGGCTCAATGGCGACATTTAATATGAAAGTTTCTGATCAGCCAAGTGTGGATCTTGATGCCTCGGGTAGCACTCTTAAGGGTGAGGTGAATTTTGCAGCTCAAAGCAATCCCAATAAGGCAAATTTTGGCTTTAGAGATTCTAAATTTTATGGGGCTTTTTTGGGAGAGGGCAAAGCCGATGTTGGGCTTCAAAATTCGCATTGGCTACCTAGCAAAAGCTCCACACTTAAGAGTTTAAATCTTGATGTCAATAGCAGTGTGGATTTTCGGAATAAACCCTTTATGAATGATGCAAATCACCTAAATAGCATCAATGATCGTTTAACACTTAAGGCTCAAAATATTTCAGGCGGCGGAACTTTTCACTTAAGAGGGATTCTAGATCGTGCTTCTTGGCAAAAAGCAAATGGAAAAACCACAGCCACAGATCAGATCTTTACTGAAAACCCAGAGGGCAATCATAAGATTGCCATTTACTGGAATCCTAACAATGCAGATCAAACCCTCCTCACAGCCAATCTTTATAATGAGCACATCGTCCTTGCCACAAGCAAGAGCGGAGGAGGAAGTTTTAGTGGGACGACAAGTCTTGGGGTTTTTCAATATCAAGCCCAAATCAGCAAGGTAGAGGTGCAAGATCCACAAGGTGGAGTGAGCTATGATTAGATCTTGGGGACTAATCAACCCATGCCACCCCCTCCTGCCCCTCCAGCTCCCCCACCACCAGCTCCAGTGCCACCCCCGCCACCACCCCCTCCTCCCCCACCTACACCGCTACCCGATCTCTCTGGATCAGCAAAGCTTATCAACACTCTTTTGGGGCAGTCTTTTAAGGCATTTTTGATTCAAGATGAGGATTTGCATTCTCGTCTAGGGGATCTAAGGGATTTGAGAAGCTTTGGAGGAGCATGGGCAAAGACACGCTATGGAGTGCTTAGCTCTTCTGCTACAGATCAAAGTCTCAAGGCTTTTGAGCAGTATTTTAGCTTCACAGGTGGAGGAGATGCGAGCTTCTATACTTTTGCAGGCAGAAATTTTGTTGGTGGGAGTTTGGATATCACCTTTTTGAGCGATGAGGCAGGAGGGCAGGGTGAGGCGTATAGCGGAAACTCACTGATGTATGGAATCAATCTTTATGATACCTTTCTCTTTGATAGCGGTTTTTATGTAGATTCGCTTTTGAAATATTCTCTTGTTCATCAGCGCTTCAGGCTTTCCTCTTATGAGCTTACAAACTCCTCTTTGAGCTTCTTTTCTCACATCTTAAGCGCCTCTGTGGAGGTGGGCAAGAAATTTCGTCTTCCTATCTATACCCCAGATTTTGAGAATAGTTTTTACTATATTCGTCCAAAGGGACGCCTAAGTCTAGGCTATCTCTCTAGGGTTCAGCAGAGTTT
>CAUWEE010000130.1:0-3552 GCA_963557095.1 uncultured Helicobacter sp.
TCCTGAACCCCTAAGCCATAAATTTGATAGCAAATATTAGAAATTACGCCATTTTTAGGAAGAGTAGCACTAAAACGCGCATAGTTTAGAAATCCTTTTTGATTCTCTAAAATGATGCCCTTTTTGATACTTTTAAAACCAATTCCTGCCACATTTAGAGACATTGCCTTGGAATCTATGGGTTTTAACATATAAGAAGGTTTGTTTTTGTAGGGGAGATCAAAACTATAAAGTCCGACAAAGGGATCGGCTTTGAGGATTTTCACATCTTCTGGGGGAGTCTTGAAAAATCCAATGAAGGATTTCTTGCCCTTATATTCTACATAGATGACGCGAGAATCACCTAATGGTGCTGATCCATCTTTGTAATATTTTTGACAAAAGCCAAAATCATAGCTCCATAAAAAGCAAAAGAAACAAAGCTGAAAAAAAAGAAAACGCATCAAGATTGTCCAAAAAGATTGCCAAACATGCTAAGGGCTTCATTTTTTTTGCTTTCTGAAACATTATGATAGGCCTCATTAATTGCACTTATAAGCAAGATTTGAAGAGATTCTTTGTCTTCTAAGAGTGAGTTGTCAATATTAAGATCAATTACCTCTCCAGAGCCATTGATACTTACACTAACTAATCCACCCCCACTTTTACTTGTATAAATTTTATTTTTATTTTGCTCTTCAAGCTCTTTTGCTTTTTCTTGAAAGCTTCCTAGCATTTCTGTCAGTTTTGTGGAATCAAACATTTTTTACCTCGTGGCTTATGGATTGTATTTGATTGTTGTCATCGACAAAGACGATGTTTGGCTTATAAGAGAGCATCTCTTCTTGGGAATACGCGGCATAAGCGATGATGATGACAAGATCTCCTTTGTGCGCTTTTCTTGCTGCTGCTCCATTAAGGCAGATGATTCCAGAGTTTTTTTCTCCAAAAATTACATAAGTGCTAAAGCGTTCGCCATTATTGAGATTGACAATATCAACCTTCATTCCTTCTAAAAGTTTTGCGCTTGTTGCTAATGTCTCATCAATTGTAATTGAGCCCTGATAATTCAGATTTGCATCTGTAACTTTTGCTCGATGAATTTTGCTATAAAGCATATCAACTTTCATCTTTATCTTCCTTTGAGATTTTGATAACTCTGCGATTCTAGCACAGCCCTAATCACTTCTCTATCATCAAAGGGGATCTTTGTTTCACCAACGATTTGATAAGTCTCATCCCCCTTACCTAAAACAAAAAGATTTTCATCTTCTTTGAGCTCCATAATAGCTTGTTGTATGCTTTCTAAGCGATTAGGGTTTATAGAAACAATTTTGCTTTTATCTTGGATGCCCTCACTGATTTCTTGGAGGATATTTTGAGGATTCTCGCTGCGTGGATTATCGCTTGTAAGATAAATTTTGTTTCCATATTTTTCTGCAACTTTCCCCATTTTGGGTCTTTTGCTCTTATCTCGATCTCCTCCAGCACCAAAAAGAATGACATTTTTTTCATCCTTAAAGCTTTCAAGAATTTTCTCCATTCCATCGTGAGTGTGGGCAAAATCCACAACAATCAAGGGAGAGGTGCAGAGAATCTCCATTCTCCCTTCTACACCCTCAAAACTTGCAAGGCTTTGAGAGATTTTTTCAAGCGGGATTAAAGAGAGAGATTGGACACAAGCAATGGCTGCTAGAGCGTTATAGAGGTTATGTAATCCACACATTTTGAGTTTGAGATCTGTGCTTTGTGAGGTATGAATTTGGGCTTGGATGTAAGGCGAGGTTTGAATGTGAGAAGCATAAATATCGGCTTGGTTTTGGATGCCATAGCTTATCTTTGGTAAGATTTGTTTGGAGATATTGGAATCATCGGCATTGATGATTTGCAAAGAGCTTCCATCAAAGAAACTATTCTTAACGCGGATATATTCCTCTAGTGTTTGATGAAAGTCTAGATGATCGCTTGTGATGTTTGTCAAGATCTTGGCTGCAAATTGTAATCCTTTGATTCGATTCTGCACAATTGCATGAGAAGAAACTTCCATAACGCAAAAATCGCAATCTTTTGCCTCCTCAAGCAAAGCATAAAGCTCTAAGATTGTGGGAGTTGTAAGGCCTTTTTGTTTTTTAAGTTGTTTATTGATAAAGAAACCTCTTGTGCCAAGTAGGGCGACTTTGTAGCCGTTATCAAACAAGATGTGAGCAATCAAAGATGCCGTTGTGGTTTTGCCATTTGTTCCTGTGATGGCGATAATTTTAGGTGGAAGTTTGAAGTATTTAATAAGCTCATCTTCGCTGATGCAGTGTTTGACTTGTTGATGATATTGCGCATTCATTGTTGTTCTGACAAAGAGGCAATGATCATCGCATTCTTGCGAGTTATCGCTCAAAAAATCAAATTTTCTATGTTGAAGTGTAATGGGCTTAAAGATTTTCATTTGAGATGCTTGAGTGCTTTTTGTAAGATTTGATTGATTTTGAGATCAAAGCCCATGTTTTCTCTGATATTTTCTGCATATTGCAAGGAAAGATTGGCATATCCCTCATCAATTAAGAGATTTAAAAAGTCATAGAGTTCTTCTTTGTGTGAAAAAACAATCTTTGTGCTGAGTGAAAAATCTTCAAAGGCTTCCTTGAAATTAGATTTAGTAAAAATAAAATTTTTGAAATCTTCATAAGAAATACAGGAGAGAGATTCTGTGCTATCTGTCCAAGAGAGTGAGATTTCTTCATTTTCTTGATTGTTCTCCTCATCTAACGCATTAATGAGATTTAAGATGCGTTTTTGCGCGCTTTGAGAATCCTGTTCAGAGATAAGGATGTAGTAAAACTCTAAAAGCCCTAAGGCTTTTTGTAAGTCAAATGAAGCGATGTCGCAAAGTAAGACACCTATTTGGGCTTCAAGATTTTTGGGATTTTTGGAATATTCTAGACTTAAGAGCTTGAAGGCATCTTCAATTTTTCCTTGTGAGAGCAGATTGAGACCCTTTTTAACTTTGGAGGACACTTAATCTACCTTGATCACTTTGATTTCTGGATGAATATCGATTTTGAGCTGATGTTCGATCTTATTTTTAAGTGTTGCACTGCTACCAGGACATCCCTTACATGCTCCTTCTAGTCTTAGATAGACACAACCATTTTCAATTTTGATTAGATTCAAATCCCCTCCATCCTTTAAGAGATAAGGGCGAATCTTCTCAAGACTTATTCTGACAGGCTTTTGTAAGTCATCATCACTAAAAATCAAAGATAAACCTTTTTAATATGTTTGTATTTGCAAGGGGATAATAGCACAATCATCTTTTTATACTTAAAATGAAACGATTAAAATTGGATTTGTGGAGTTTGAGATTTATCATGTTTTGTCAATCAGAATTGATATGATGCCGCGCATATTTCACAAATCAAAGGGAATTTATGGATATTAAAGATTTCAAAAAGCTTGATAGGGCATCACAAAGAGTTCAGGGGGAAAGCTTGAGAATCGGGCTTGTGATGTTTTTTATGCTCACAATTGCGCTTTATGCTTGGAATATTGCCAATGTTGCTAATCCTGAAATACTTGTGT